>NZ_BADB01000445.1:0-10898 GCF_000333415.1 Microbacterium sp. B24
TCAGCGCCAGCAGCAGGACGATGCCCACGATGCCCCAGAACCAGGGGGTGCGTACGAGCGCCCTCAGACGGGTCATGCCTGTCTCTTTCGACCTCGTCGGCGAGCGCTTCGCGTTTCGCTTCGGCGGCGGCCTCGGAGTCGGCGGCGATGATCGAGACGATCCGCTCCGCCGTGACGTCCGGGCCGTTGACGACCTCGCCGACCTTCTGGTGGTCCTTCATGATGACGATGCGCTCGGAGAGGCGGACGACCTCCTCCAGCTCCGAGGAGATGAAGACGACGCTCATGCCGCCCTCGGCGAGCTCGGCGACCGTCTCCTGGATGTCGGCCTTCGCGCCGACGTCGATGCCGCGCGTGGGCTCATCCAGCAGCAGCAGCTCGGGATCGGTCGCGAGCCAGCGCCCGAGGAGGACCTTCTGCTGGTTTCCGCCGGACAGCAGGCGGATGGGCCGATCGGGGTCGTTGGGGCGCACGCTGAAGCGCTCCATGTACATGGTGACGAGCCGGTCGACCTCCTTGGCGGGAACGCGTCGCAGCCATCCGCGCTGCGCCTGGACGGCGAGCATGATGTTCTCGCGGATGCTGAGGTCGCCGACGATGCCGTCGTCGCGACGGTTCTCCGTCGAGTAGGCGATGTGGTTCGCCAGGCCCGAGACGGGCGAGGTGATGCTGGCCTTCTTGCCCTTCAGGCGCACCGTGCCGGCATCCGGCTTGTCGGCACCGACGATGAGGCGCGCCAGTTCGGTGCGGCCCGAGCCGAGCAGGCCGGCGAAGCCGACGACCTCACCCTTGTGGATCTCGATGTCCGTGGGGGCCAGGGCACCCTTGCGGGCGATGCCGTCCGCGGCGTAGACGGGCGTCTGGCTGCGGTCTCGCTCGTCGACCTGGCGGTTGGAGCCGAGGGCCCGCAGGGCGCCGAGGTCCTTACCGATCATCTTGGAGATGAGCTCAGTGCGGTCGAGGTCGTTCTTGAGGTACTCGCCGACGAACGCCCCGTTGCGCAGCACCGTGATGCGGTCGCTGATCGCGTAGACCTGGTCGAGGAAGTGGGAGACGAAGAGGATGGCGACGCCCTGATCGCGCAGCTGGCGCATGACGCCGAAGAGCGTCTCGACCTCGGCGGCATCCAGGCTGGAGGTCGGCTCGTCGAGGATCAGGACCTTCGACTTGGTGACCATGGCCCGGCTGATCGCGACGAGCTGCTGCAACGCGATCGAGATGGACTGCAGGGGGGCGCGCGGGTCGAGGTCGCCGAGACCCATCTCGGTGAGCACCTCGTGGGCGCGGGCGTGGGTCTTGCGCCAGTCGATGCCGAAGAGGGAGCGGCTCTCGTGGCCGAGCATGACGTTCTCACCGATGGTGAGGTTGGTGCAGAGGTTGACCTCCTGGTACACCGTGGAGATCCCGGCGGCCTGCGCCGACGCCGTGCCGGAGAAACGCCGTTCCTCGCCGAAGACGAGGATCGATCCGGAGTCGATCTGGTAGACACCGGTCAACGCCTTGATGAGCGTCGACTTTCCGGCGCCGTTCTCGCCCATGAGGGTGTGGACCTCACCGGGCAGGAGGCGGAAGTTCACGTCGTCGAGCGCCTTGACGCCCGGGAACGTGATCGACGCGCCGCGGACTTCGACGATCGGGAGGGGTTCGGTGACCACTGCAGACTTCCTCGTTGAATCGGGTGGGGTCGCCCGTGCAGGGCGGATGGCGGGACGGGGACCGCCGAAGGTGGCGATCCCCGTCCCCGTTCTGTCCGAGCGGACTCGGGGCGGCTCGTGGTGCTTAGAAGCCGAGACCCTGGTCGAGCGCCTTCTGGGCCGCCTCGGGCGAGTCGAACGTGGCGCTCTTGACGATGATGGTCGAGTCGACCTTCTCGCCCGCGAGGGCCTTCTTCACAGCGTCGACCGCGTCGGTGCCGAAGAAGGGGTTGTACTGGGCGACGAAGCTCAGGTCGCCCTTCGCCAGCGCCTCCAGCGCGCCCTTGGTGCCGTCGATCGTCGCGATCTTGACGTCGGTGCCGGGCTTGAGGCCCGCCGCGCTCACGGCCTGCGCCGCGCCGATGCCCATCTCGTCGTTCTGGGCGAAGATGAACTGGATGTTGTTGTTGTTGGCCTTGAGGACCGTCTCGATGACGGACTTGCCTCGTCGGTCTTCCAGTTGGCCGTCTGTGCGCCGACCTTGTTCCAGCCCGACTTGCCGGCGATCGCGGCGTCGAAGCCCTCGTTGCGCTCGTTGACGACCGACAGGCCGGGAACGCCCTCGAGCACGAAGTAGTTCGCACCGCTGGGGAACGTGGTGGCGGCCCACTCGCCGACCGAGTTGGCGACCTGCTTGTTGTCGGGCGCGATGCGCGTGACGTACAGGTCGGAGGAGGCATCGACACCGCGGTCCAGCAGGATCACGGGGATGTTGGCCTCCTTGGCCTTCTTCAGCTCGTCCTCCCAGCCCGATGCCTCGGTCGCCGTGAGGAGGATGACGTCGACCTCGTCGTTGACGAAGGTCGAGAACGCGTCGAGCTGCGACTTCTGGTCGCTGGGGCTGGCCGCCGGAGCGTACTTGAGGTCGAAGCCCGCGTCCTTGGTGAACGCGTCCTTGATGGCCTGCTCGTTGGCGTTGCGCCAGCCGCCCTCGGGGCCGACCGCGACGAAACCGACCGTGATGGGCTTGTCACCACCGGCTGCGGCGCTGCCGCTGCCGGCGGGCTCTGCGCCACCCGAGCACGCGCTCAGCCCGACGACCATGGCGCCGGCCGCTGCGACCGTGAGCAGTCCACGGAATCCGCGCTTGCTGATGTCCATTCTTTCTCCTCCTTGAGAGTCCGCCGCGACGATTGCGGTGGATGTGTGTGGTGCCCCGGGGGGCGCATGGGATGCTGCACTCCGATTGTGCGCGCTAACAATTCCGGAACACAAGTGGCATTCGCCATCCCCGTGCTTTCGTTACTTTTTTGTTACCGCGAACAGTGCCGTGCCCGCGACGGGGGCCATCAGCCTCGGGGCACGGCCGCGGCGGTCGACGCGCGCAGCACCAGCTCCGGAGCGATCAGCGCATGCATCGCGGTGTCGTCGCCGTCGATGGCGGCGATGATCAGCCGGAGCGCGAGGGCACCGAGAGAGGCGAAGTCCTGCCGCACGGTCGTCAGCGGCGGCAGGAAGTGACGAGCGTCGGGCAGGTCGTCGAATCCGACGACACTGATGTCTTCGGGAACGCGAAGGCCGCGTTCCACGAGGCCGTGCACGGTTCCCAGAGCCATCTGATCGTTGGCGGCGAAGACCGCCGTCGCGGCGGCGAGCTGCCGGGACCGCCCGATCTCATAGCCGCGATCGGAGGTCCAGTCGCCCTGCACCATCGGCCCCTCCCCCAGGCCTGCCGCCTCCAGCTCATCGCGCCATCCCTGCCAGCGGGCTCGCGCGTCGTACCAGTCCAGGGGTCCGGCGACGTGGGCGATCGTGCGATGACCGAGTCCGATGAGGTGCGCCACGGCCATGCGCGCGCCGGTGTACTGGTCGACGGCGACGGTGTGCAGATGCGGGTCGGGCTCGGCCTTGATCACGAGCGTCGGCATGTTCGAGCTGTGCTCGCGGAACAGCTCCAGGGCCGATGACCGCGGAGCGATGACGCACAGGGCGTCGATGCCCTGAGCCACGAGGTCGGTGATGCCGGTGGAGATGGTCGCGGCATCCTCGTCCGACGTCGAGAACACACTCACCGAGTACGCACTGGCGCGGGCGGCCTCCTCGATCGCGCGCAGGGTGCTGTTCGGCCCCCACTGCACCGGACTGTCGACGAGAACACCGATGCGCATGGACTTGCTCGTCGCGAGGGCGCGAGCGATGGAACTGCGCGTGTACTGCATCTCGTCGATCGCCTGCAGCACGCGCACGCGCGTGGACTCGCGGATGTTGGGGTGACCGTTGAGCACGCGCGAGACGGTCATGTGCGAGACGCCGGCGTGATTGGCGACGTCGTAGATGCTGGGTTTGGCCCACCCTCGGCCGGACTGATCAGCCATCTGCGCCTTTCCCCTGGGAAGCTCCGCGCCGACGGTGCGCCGACGTGACCGTTCCGACGGAGTCCTCATGCGCTCAGGAGCGGATGCCTCATCGTTTCACACTCCGTCCGCGAGGAGCCGGCAGCACGCGCCGCGCATCATTACTCTCGATCCATGGACTCCGCCGACCGCACTCCCGACTCGCCTGCGGATGCCGCCGCGGAGGCGGTCTCGCAGATGGCGGATGCCGTCGATCGGGCGATCGACGAGATCACGGGCGTGCCGACCGACGACGGACGGATCGAGGTGTTCGCACACGGCGGCGCGAGTATCGTGGCCGAGCGCCGCGGCCAGGTCTCGTCCGCACGCACCATCGTGCTCGCGCACGGGATCGGCATGGGCCGCAAGGTGTTCGGAGACCTGGTGCAGCATCTGGAAGGCAAGGCGCTCGTCGTCGCGCTGGACCTGCCGGGCTACGGCGACGCCCCGGAGCCGACGCGCACGCCCACGATCGAGCGGATGGCCGATCTCGTCGCGGCGTATCTGCGCCATCTGGGACGTGGCCCGGTCGTGCTGCTCGGACACTCGATGGGGACGCAGGTCGTCACCGAGACCGCCGTGCGACACCCCGACACCGTCGACCGGCTCGTCCTGGTCGCCCCCACGGTCGACCGCCATCACCGGCGCGCGCTGCGTCAGCTGTGGCGCTTGGCGCGTGACCTGTGGGGCGAGAGCCCGAAGGTGCTGCTGCTGGGCGCCCGCGAGTATGTGCGGGCGGGACCGAACCTCCGGCGCAAGATGCGCGCGATGCTCACCCACCGCCCCGAGGCCGCCTACGCGCGAGTGTCGGCGCCCACCCTGGTGGTGCGGGGCGAATACGACGTCGTCGTTCCCCGTGAGTGGTTCGACGAGGTCGTCGCCGCCATCCCGGACTCGCGCGCCTTCGTCGTCGACGGCCACCGTCACGAGACGCTCATTCGCACGGCAGAGCCGACTGCCCGCGAACTGGATCGGTGGCTGTCCGCCCCGTGAGCGCCACGATCGCCCCGGGCAGGCTCACGGGCGCAGACGCGCGGCGCGGCGGCGCGCCCGCTGGACCAGGACGAATCCGGCCGCGACGACGACGGTGGCGACGACGGCGAGCCCCACGGGCACGGTGCCACCGGTCAGGGCCAGCGGGGAAGGGTCCGCGGACCCCGGCAGCGGCGCGATCGTGACCGCGACCTGCACGGACGAACCGGGCGATGAGATGGCGTCGGGAACGAAGGGGGAATCGTCAGGCACTGGTGCTCTCCTCTGTGAGTGCGGCTGCCGCCGGGGGTCGGTCGTGCTCGTGCGCGTCTGTGACGAGTCGATCGGTGCGGCGGTGGGAACGTTGCCGACCCCACAGCGCCGCGAAGATCAGAAGGGCCGATCCCGTCAGCACGATCAGCTGCGAGATCGGCATCGCCCACAGCGACGTCTGCAGTGACGACGCAGCGGCGATGGGGGTCTGCCCATCGATCGTGATCCCCCGCGGGCGGAGAGTCACGTCCACGGGAACGAGGATCGACGGCCAGAGGTCGTCGACGACGACGCGCACGGTGCGGCGATCGCCGGGCAAGAGGTCGATGACCGACTCACCGGCGGCGGGGAAGGCGGTGTCCTGGCCGGCAGCGGAGACCGTGCCGCTCGCCAGGAGCCTCGTGTTGCCATCGTTGACGACGTCGAAGCTGACGATCGCCGATCCCGGCCGCAGCGGGTTCCAGGCGACCGCGTACGATCCCCCGCCGCCGTGCAGCGAGGCGGCAGGGCTGAGCTGCCCCGCGACACGGGCCAGCACGCGCACGCCGACGCGGGTGTCCACGCCCACGCTCGCCCCGCCATCGACGCGAGCGGTCGACAGCACGGAGGCGGTGATGCCCGCCGAATGGTCTCCCGGCGCCGCGCCGGAGGGCGCAGCGATCGAGAAGGGGACGACCACGGTGGCGCCGGCGGGAACCGTCACGCGCGCCGGCAGGGAGATCCACGAGCCCGCATCGACGGAAGACTCTCCCTCTGCACGCACATCGAATCTGCCCGATGCCGAAGTGAAGCCGTCGGCTGCCGCCAGCCGGAACGTCACCGCCGCGTCGCTCGCGTTGCGCACGGCGATGTGATCCTCGACCGTCTGGCCGGGTCGCACGCCCACCTCGACGGCGGACCGACCGTCGGGACCTCGTCCGTCCGACGGCACGACCGACCACCGCACGCCCGCCGATGCGGGTGCGGCCTCGCGCGCGGCGGCCAGCGGGCCGACAGCCGGGGCGATCGACAGGGCGGCCGCGAGCAGCACCCCGACCGCGACGGCGACGGGAAGTCGCCATGCCGCTCGGGGACGCCGACGCGCAACGAGGGGAATCACTGCGGCTGAGCCTCTTCCCACAGCGTCAGAGTGATCGTGCCCGAATAGGCACCCGGCTCGACCGTTCGGGGCACCCTGAGGAACAGGTCCGCACCCGCCGTCCAGCTTCCGACCGCGGCAGACGCGCGGGAGTCGACCGACAGCGCCAGCAAGTGCGCGCTCGCGAGGCCGTCGTTGAGCGGAGTGTCGGCGGTGGCGGCATCGAGCACCGTGTTGACGACGTCGCCGGAGGCGACCTCCCCGTGACCGCTCGTCGTGATCACCTTCGGCGCCCAGCCGAGGTGACCCGCATCGATGCTGCGACTGCCGGAGGTCAGGGAACTGGCTTGACCCGTCACGTACCAGACGGCACCGGACGGGATGATCGCCCGATCGTCGGTGACGGTCACCTCGGGCAGCGACCCTGTGAATTGACGGACGTTCGCATCAGAGGAGGGGACCTCGGTGAGGGTGGTCGCCGTCGAGGCGACGCTCAGGGTGAGAGCACCGACCGGCGCGGCCTGACCTTCTGCATCTCGCTGCTGCGTGCGATTCTCGTCGGCGAGAGCGGCTCCCGCTCCGCCGACGACGAGCGCGCACCCGAGGAGTCCGGCTGCAACGCGCGCAAGGGCGACGTTCATCGTCATGGTGTCTCTCCCGTCTCAGCCCGGCATCTGTGCCGGCCCGATGCTGTCGACCCGTCGATGGGCTCACGACTTCCGAAATGTTAGCGATAACGGACCGAGGAAGATGTAACGAAAGAGTAACGACCCCGTCCCCGAGATCTGGGGATGCCGACACGAGCATGTACCCGTCGACTGCGCACTTGACACGCCGCCGGGGCGCCACCTAGCGTGAGCCGCGAGGGCATGTTTCCGGTAACACCCTTGAACGCGATCAGCGATTCGAACCCCCACGCGATGACGCAGGGCTCAGCACCGAGACGGAGAGGTCTCTGGCGCAAGCAGCGATGTCGCCCAGCCGAGATGAGCGAGGAGAGCGCGCATGACCACGCCTCAGAGAGCCCGAAACCGTTGGCGCCAGCCGCAGCATCTGCAGCCACTGTCACGGGCACGCATCGGCGCCCTCGCCGTCGCCGTCGGTCTGACACTCGCGAGCACCGCCGTTCCCGTTGCCGCGCGCGCCGATGGCCAACCCTCCCCCGTCATCCACTACTCGTTCGATACGGCATCCGGCACGACCATCTCCGACGTGAGCGGCAACGGCAACGACGCCACCCTCCGCCAGAGCGGCGGAGAGGTCGCCGACGGAATGCTCTCGCTGCCCGGGGGGTCGCGCGACACCGGGGCCTACCTTGACATTCCGACGACGGCATTGGTCGGCAAGAAGGACCTCACCATCTCGACGTGGCTGTCCCCGAAGACCGGCGCCGCCAATACGGCGGCCGCCTTCATCGGCACCCCGCTCACCGGTGGAGCGTCGTTCTCCTCCGGCTACTGGCTGCTCAACCCGACGAACCCCGCAGGCTACGTCAAGTCGGTCGTCACGAACGCCACCGATGCCGGCGCCCCCTGGACCACGGAGGTGGGCGCTGGGGCGACCGCGGCGGCGACGACGGGTCTGCGCACCCCGGCCGGCCTCAGCCTGTACACGACGGTGATCGACGGCACGAACGGGCAGCTGCGGGTCTATGTGAACGGCACCCGCATCACCCAGAATGCGATCTCCCGCTCGGTTGCCTCGTTCGGGGACGCGCTGACCGCGACGCTGGGCCGCTCGACGTACAACGACGCCAATTGGAGCGGGCTCATCGACGACTTCGCCGTCTACGGCCAGGCGATGAGCGACGCCGACGTGCAGTCCCTGTACAACGGGCAGGCCCTCGACCGCGCTGTCGCCGGCGTCGCCGTTCCCGCCACCGCGACCGCCGACTTCGCCCTACCGACGACGAGCGCGGGTGTTGCGGTGAGCTGGCGATCCGATGCCGCCGCCATCGTCGTCTCCGGAGGCACCGCCGCCGTGAGCCGCCCCGCGGGAGGTAGCGGCGACGCACACGTCACCCTGACCGCGACCTTCACCGCCGGCACGGCCACCCGGGAAAAGGCCTACTCGGTCACGGTCCCTCAGCAGCTGACCGACCAGCAGCGGGTGTCCCAGGACATCGCGGCCGTGAGTCTGACGAATCTCGACGACGTCCGCACGAACTTCTCCGTTCCCGCCACCGGCGCACAGGGCTCGACGATCACCTGGACGGTGACCGCGGGCACCAACATGGCCACCGTGCGCGACGGTGTCCGCCCCAATTCGCGCACCGTCGCCGTCTCCCGGCCGGCGGCCGGCGCCGCAGCCGCCACCGTCGAACTGACCGCTGTCGCTCGCAGCGGCGACGCCTCGGCGACCCGCACCTTCACGGCACGCGTGCAGCCGATGCCGGGCGGCTCAGCCATGACCGAGGCCTACTTCTGGACTTTCTTCACCGGCGAGGGCCAGGGCGCCGAACGCGTCAGCATCGCGGCATCCAAGGGCAATGACGCGCTCAGCTGGAACACTCTCAACAACGGACAGCCGCTCTTCTCCTCGACGGTGGGCACGCAGGGCCTGCGTGATCCGTTCATCCTGCGCTCACCCGACGGTGACAAGTTCTACATGATCGCCACCGACCTCAAGGTCGACGGGCTGGCCGGGGGCTTCACCACCGCACAGATCTCCGGCTCGCGCTACATCGAGGTGTGGGAGTCCACGGACCTCGTGACCTGGTCGGACCAACGCCACGTGAAGGTGTCGAGCGACGACGCCGGCAACACCTGGGCGCCGGAGGCGTTCTGGGACGACGAGCTCGACACATTCGTCGTCTACTGGGCTTCCAACCTGTACCCCACGACCGACCCGGCCGACCGCACCGCCGTCACCTACAACCGCATGATGTACGCGACGACCGACGATTTCGTCACGTTCTCCGAGGCGAAGCCGTGGATCGACGTGCGCCGCGGCGCAGGACTCGGAGCGATCGATTCGACCGTGGCGAAGGTCGGCGACGTCTACTACCGCTTCACGAAGGACGAAGCGAGCATGACCATCCGCGAGGAGAAGTCCACGAACCTCCTGTCGACGGTCAGCGGGTCGCTGCCGGGTACGACCGGGTCCGCCGACCAGTGGACGCTGGTCCAGGATCGAGTGGCCAGCGGCCTGCCCAACGGCGAGCCCGGCGGGATCTACTCCAGCGGCGAAGGACCGAACATCTTCCCCGCCAACGAGGGCGATGTGAACGGACAGCGCTGGTTCCTGTTCATCGATCAGCCGAACTACCACGGCGGACCCAATCACTACGTGCCCTTCGGGACGACCAATCTCGAGGGCGCTGCGTGGCAGCCGCTCGGTGAGAAGCTTCGCCAAGGCCTGCCGCAGAACGCGGACGGCGGCAAGCCGCGCCATGGCACGGTGCTGCCCATCACGCGCGCCGAGTACCAGCGGGTGCTGACCGCCTATGCGCCCGATATCGCGGTGGCCTCCGTCGCCGCGATGGACCTCTCGACCACGGTGGGCACCGCGCCCACCCTGCCGCAGGCGACGCTCACGACAGTGAGCGGTCAGCAGCGCACGGTCGACGTCGCGTGGGACACCGTCGCCCCCGCGTCCTACGCGCAGCCGGGGACTTTCACGGTGCGCGGCGTCGCCCAGGACGATTCCCGGATGCCGGTGGAGGCCACCGTCACGGTGACCAGCGTCGTCCAGGTCACTGTCTCCACCACGTCACGCTGCGTCGCAGGCGCCGTCGTTCTGGTCGTCACCGCCGCGAACGAGGACGGCGCCCCGGCCACCGTCTCCGTGACGACGCCGTATGGCGCGAGGACGATCGCGCTGGCGCCGGGAACGACGGCATCGTCGGCATTCTCGACGCGCCTCGGGAGCATGCCGGCGGGGAACGTCTCCGCGGCCGTGACGCGCGAGGGGAACAACTCGACACTCGAGGTGGGCTACGCCGCGCAACGCTGCCGCTGAGAAGGCACGTCGTTCAGTCGGTCGCCTGGTCCGCTGCGAGCTCAGCGATCAGCGCGAGGATGACCTCCTCCTCGGCGGGAACCCCCGTCTCGGCGAGGCGACCGCGAACGGCCTTGTCCACGGTGGCCGCGTTCTGACCGGCGACGTCGGCGCGCAGCTGGGCGATCAGCCCGTCCAGGCGCTCCTGATCCGATGTCTGGTGAAGGTCGAGCCGGGGCTCGTCCTGCGTCTCCGCAGGCGTCGTGTCGTCCGTGTCGCTCATCGCTGGGTCTCCTCGTCGTCGCGAACCTGCTCGTCGGTGCGCAGGTCGGGATCGAGTCCGGCCTGGATCTCCGCGCTCTCCACGAACCCGTCGGGCACACCGTCCACGGGCTCTTCGGCCCGCGCCGAGGCCTCGCGCGTCTCGTCGTCGGCGACGGCCCCGCTCTCCCAGCCTCCGGCCGGTTCGGCATTGATCACGCCGTCCGGGAGTTCATCTCGATCGGTGCTCATGGCTTCTCCTCACATCGGTCGTCCCCACTGTGCGGGGCCGTGCGGCGACCGGCCAGACCCTTGACGGGGCCGGCGGCGGGAAGCTAGGAGACGATC
>NZ_BADB01000444.1:0-2070 GCF_000333415.1 Microbacterium sp. B24
GGGGCGAGGTCGTCGTAGGAGACCCCCGAGGGCTTGATCACGAAGAGGTCGCTGTCCGGCACGCGCCCAGAGACGTTGCCGCCCGTCCAGACCACCAGGCCGTACCGCACGAGCTCCGCGTGCAGCGCGGCCACATCGGCGCGGACGGCGTCGATGCGCTCCTGCAGGTGCTGGTCGATCACACGGCCCCCTGCCGGCGCGCTCACTCGCTCCTCCGCTTCGTGAGCACCCGCTGCAGCAGCACGAAGGCGAGGAGGATGCCGCCAGTGATGATCGTGAGGTACTCGGGCTTGATCGAGCCGTCCTTCGTGATGATCATCCACAGGGCGGCGAGCACGAGCGTGCCCACCACGGAACCCAGCACGTAGCCGACGCCGCCGGTGAGCAGCGTGCCGCCGATCACGACCGCAGCGATCGCGTCGAGCTCCCAGCCGATGCCGGTGACGTTCTGCGCTTTGCCGCCCACCTCTGCGGTGTAGACCACTCCGGCAAGGCCGGCGAGAGCGCCGCTGAGGATGTAGATCCAAACCCGCGTGCGGGCCACGGGCAGGCCCATCAGCTGGGCCGACGACTCGGCACCGCCGATCGCGTAGATCGTGCGTCCCGTGCGGGTGCGGTGCAGGAAGAAGACCGCGGCGATCACGACGACGACGGCGATGAAGAAGCCGGGCGTGAGGACGAGATCGTTGGTCTTGGGGCCGTCGATGAGCTTGAAGTCCGTGGCCAGCAGCAGGATCGGAGAGCCCTCCGGCGCGTGCACGGGCACCGTCGACAGGATCGAGGCGAGGCCGCGCGCGAGGAACATCATCGCGAGCGTCGCGATGAAGGGCTGCACGTTGAAGAACTGGATCAGCACGCCCGAGACCAGACCGAACAGCGCGCCGAGCACGATCATGATGACGATCGCGAGCCACGCGTTCACCCCCGCGCCCATGAGCATCACCCCGGCGACCGAGGTGAACGCCACGACGGCGCCGACGGACAGGTCGATGCCGCCGGAGAGGATCACGATCGTCATGGCCACGGCCAGGATGATCGTCGGGGCGAAACTCACGAGCAGACTCGACATCGTGCCGAGGTGGAAGACCCGGCCGTAGGCGATCTCCGCGTACACGAGCATGCTGATGAACAGCACGACCGCCGCGAGCGTGGGAATCAGCGACTGGCTGCGGCCCCAGACACGCGACCACGCGGTTGCGCGGGGGGTGGCGATCGCCGCGGCCTGCCCGGCCGACGGGGGCGTGGAGCGTTCGCGAGTGGTGGATGCGTCGCTCATGCGACGACCTCCTTCGGCTGCGTGGACTCGGAGAGGGGGGCCGCGGGTGTGCGGGTGCGGTTGCCGCGGCGGAGCACCAGGGAACGGATGCGCGCGGACTGCAGCAGCACCAGCGCGACGATGACGATCGCCTTGAAGGCCGGCGTCGCGGCGGCCGAGACTCCGAGGAAGAGGACCGTCTTGTTGAGGGTCGCGATCAGCAGGGCGCCGATCGTCGAGCCCACGATCGAGAACTTCCCGCCGGCGAGCGAGGTGCCCCCGATGACGACGGCGAGGATCGCGTCGAGCTCCATCTGGTACCCGGTGCCCGAGACGTCGACGGTCATGACCTCCGACACCGTGAACAGTCCGCCGACAGCGGCGAGCGCCGCCGACAGCACGTACACCGCGATGAGGATGGGGCGGGGGCGGATGCCGGCGAGCCGGCTGGCCTGCGGGTTGATGCCGATCGACTCGATCATGAGGCCGAGAGCGGTGCGGCGCATCACGAGCGCGACGACGATGACGATCGCGATCGCGAGCACGAAGCTCAGCGGAAGCCCGAGGAACTGACCGTTCGCGAGAGCCCGGAAGGGCGCGTTCTCCGCGTTCGTGTTCTGGCCGCCGGTGATGACGCGCGCGATACCGCGCCCGGCGAGCATCATCACGAGCGTGCTGATGAACGGCTGCAATCCGATGACGGCGACGAGCAGGCCGTTGATCGCGCCGAGCACGATACCCAGCAGCACGGCGAGCCCGATCGCGGTGAACATCGCACCGACGACTCTAGAGGATCCCCGGGACCGAGCTCGAAT
>NZ_BADB01000443.1:0-6752 GCF_000333415.1 Microbacterium sp. B24
TCACCGGCCTGACCCGTCTCGAGCGAGGTCATGTGCGTTCCAGCAGCTGCCAGTGGTCGACGGGTCGCCGTCCAGCTGGATACCGTGTCGGAGCNGTCAGCACCTTCGAGCGCTCGAGGAAGATGTCCTTCCCTGCTTCGAGCGGGCCGGCGGCGCCACCCTCCTCGTTCTTCGTGAAGCGGTAGTAGTAGTCCCCGATCTTCGTGACGGTCGAGTCGATACGGGCGTATCCCGTGTCCTGCCAGCTCGCCGGGGGTGCCGTGAAGGTGCGGAAGTCACGCGTGAGCACAGCGAACATCCGCGCATACAGGTTGTCGTTGTTCGTGTGGCTCGCGTCGGAGTACAGCCGCGACGCGAAGAACACGACGTACGACTGGAGCGCGTCGTCCCAGTACGCCTCCGGCGCCCAGGTCATCCCCGCAGCGGGCTGGTTGACCGTGATGCCGCTGTCCTCGCCGTTGGTGCGCTTCCAGTTCACGAGGTCCGTCGACTCCCACACCTCGATCTTGAGGCTGCCGGCGGATTGGGCGGGGCCCCAGCCGGTGCCGCAACCGATGCACAGATCGGTCGCGACCATGTAGTACTTGTCGCCGTCCTTCGAGCGCAGGATGTAGGGGTCGCGCAGGCCCTTCGTGTCGGTCGTCGAGGTGATGACCGGGTTGCCGCCGTTGACCGGCGAGAACGTGAAGAAATCGTTGCCGCTGGTCGCCGCCTGGTAGATCTTCTCGTCGCTGTCGGACTTGAAGTAGGCCGCGGCGTAGCCCGCGTCGGGCGCGGTGCGACCGTGCTCGGCCACCGTGACGGTGAAGGTGCGCTCATCGTGCATGCCGTTGAGGACGGCGTGCGCCGTGAGGGTCACCTCACGGTCACCGGCGCCGTACGCCGGTCGGGTGACGATGCCACCACCGCGGTACGGGTCGGCGAGCCCGACGGCGGGCGCGGTGTACCCCGCGTCGGTCGCCGTCACCAGAGACGGGTCGGAGGAGGTCCAGGTGATGGCCGCGCCGTTGACGGCACCCGTGGTCGCCAGCGGCAGGTTCTCGGTGGTGCGGTTCGCGAGGACGATCGCGTCGAGGTCGGCCGAGACGGTCGGTGCGATGACGGTCACGTCGAACGTGATGGTCGAGCCGAGCGTGCTGACCGCGGTCAGCGTCACGGGGGTGTCGGACGAGATCGCGCGCGAGACCACGCCCGAGGTCGAGACGACCGAGGGCGCAGACGACGACCACGTCAGGCCGACGCCGTTGACCGTCGCCGGCAGGGTCAGATTCGACGTGACGTTCGTCAGCGCGGAGTTCGCGCCAAGCATCTGCGCCAACACGTCTCCGCGCAGCAGAGCCGCGGTGGTCGCCTTCTTCTGCTCGGCGGTCGGCATGCTCGCCGACACCTCGCCGGACGTCAGCGCGACATCCCAGAACTTGACGTCCGACACGTCCGCGCGCAGCAGCGGGTCGCCCTGGTACAGCGAGCGGCCCAGGTAACCCATCACCGCACCCGTCGGGATGATCGAGCTCAACGAGAGCGAGTGGGTGAGGGTCGAGATCTGCTGCCCGTCGCGGTACAGCGTCAGCGTGTTGCCGGAACCGACCATCGTGAGGGTCGTGAAGCCCGGGTTCAGGCCGCCGCCGGCCGGCATGCGCGTCTCGCCGTTGCTGTTGCCGTTCTTGACGCGGATCGCCGCCAGCACCTGGTCGGTGTAGCCGCCCTGCGCCGAGCGCGGGCTGAGGAAGATGTGGTTGCCGAGCTGCGTGGTGTTCCACGGGCCGACGCCGTCGCCGATGACCCATCCGAAGTGGTTGGCGGAGGTCTGGGTGGACACCGTGTACTCGACGGTGAAGTTGTTGTCCGATCCGGTGATCAGGCCGGACGGCAACGACGCGTAGCCGTCGGCGCGGAAGCGCAGCACGGCGTCGCCCGCGGCATCCGCGAAGGAGGCGTCGGTCAGTCCGGTGAGCGTGGCATTGCGACCGTTGCCCGACACGTCGAGCAGCGTCGATCCGCTGTGCGACATGTCGTAGTGGGCGCTCGGGGCCGGCACGTCGGCGGCGGATGCCGCGTTCGGCGCGGCCAGGCCGACGCCGGTGAGCGCGAGAACGCCGGCAACGGTCGCGGCGAGTGCTCGACGCGGTGTGTGCCCGGGCGCCGAGGCGCGCGGGATCCGTGTTGATCTCATCATCGAGAGAGTTCCTCTTGTTTCGGGTGGGGGTGGTGAGGTCGGGGTCAGAGGCCCTGGGCCAGGCGGTAGTACGCCTGGTTCCAGCGCAACTCCTTCTGGAATCCGCGGACGGTCGTGTCCTCGTCGATGACGAGAAGCTCGGTGCCGGCGATGTCCGCGAAGTCGCGGAACACCTCGATGCCGACGGCGGTGGTCATCACGGTGTGGTGGGCGGCGCCGGCGGTGAGCCAGCAGGCGGCACTGGTGGCGAAGTCGGGGGCCGGCTTCCAGATCGCGCGCCCGACGGGAAGCTTCGGCAGGTCGGGGGCCTCGACGTTCTCGACGACGTTGGCCACGAGACGGAACCGATCGCGCATGTCACTCATCGCGACCACGACGGCCGGGCCCGGGTCGGCCGTGAAGACGAGGCGGACGGGGTCGTCCTTGCCGCCGATGCCGAGCGGGTGGATCTCCAGCCGCGGCTTCTGCGTCGTCAGCGAGGGCGAGACCTCGAGCATGTGCGCGCCGAGGATCTTCTCGTCCCCCGCGACCAGGTCGTAGGTGTAGTCCTCCATGAGGCTCGCTCCGCCGGGCAGCCCCGCGCCCATGACGTTGGCCACGCGGACGAGGATCGCGGTCTTCCAGTCGCCCTCCGCGCCGAAGCCGTATCCCTCGGCCATCAGGCGCTGCACGGCGAGCCCGGGCAGCTGTGTCAGGGCGCCGAGGTCCTCGAACGAGGTCGTGAAGGCACCGAAGCCACCGGCTTCCAGGAACGTCCGCAGACCGACCTCGATCGCGGCGCCGTCGCGCAGCGACTGGTGGCGCTCGGCACCGGGCAGCAGCTCCTCGGCGACGTCGTACTCGTCGAGGTACACCTGCACGAGCGCGTCGATGTCGGCCTCGGATGCCGCCGCGACGGCATCCACGAGCTCGTTCACGCCCCACGTGTTCACCTGCACGCCGAAACGGAGCTCGGCCTCGGTCTTGTCGCCCTCGGTGACGGCGACGTAGCGCATGTTGTCACCGAAGCGGGCGAGCTTCAGCGTGCGCGCGGCCTGCCACCCGGCGGCGGCGCGCTGCCACTGCTCGATCTGACCGAGAACGGCGGGGTTGGAGACGTGCCCGACGACCGTCTTGCGCGCCACGCCCAGGCGCGTCTGGATGTAGCCGAACTCTCGGTCGCCGTGGGCGGCCTGGTTCAGGTTCATGAAGTCGAAGTCGATGTCCTCCCAGGGCAGCTCGACGTTCGCCTGCGTGTGCAGGTGCAGCAGGGGCTTCTGCAGGGCGTCGAGACCTGCGATCCACATCTTCGCCGGGCTGAACGTGTGCATCCAGGCGACGACGCCGATCACCGAGTCGTCGCTGTTGGCGTCGAGCGCCAGGCGCCGAATGGAGTCCGAATCGGTGAGCACGGGCTTCCACTCGACGCGCACCGGCAGGGCGCTCAGGCCCGCCGCCACCTGCTGGGACTGCGCGGCGACCTGGCGCAGGGTCTCCTCTCCGTACAGCCCCTGGCTGCCGGTGACGAACCAAACGGTGTAGTTCTCGAGAGAGGTGGAGAGGGTCATGATGTCTTTCCGGTCGGTGAGTGTGAGAAGCCTCGAAGATCGAGGCGTCCTCAGAGTGAGTGGACGGCCGCCGCCTCGACGGCGAGGCCGGCTCGGTAGCGGTCGAGGTAGGTGGCGAATCCCGCGACATCCGCGGGAACGGGCTCGACGACGGATGCCGCGGCATCCGCGAACACGGTCTCGTCGAGGTAGGTGCCCAGCGTGAGGTCGCGCCCCTGGGCCACAGCGCGGCGGAACGCCGCCAGGACGGCGATGCCCCACGCCCCGCCCTCCGAGGCGGTCTCTCCCACGGCGACCGGCGCATCCAGCGCCGCGGCGAGGAAGCGCTGCGCGACCCCGGCCGTGCGGAAGACCCCACCGTGCGCGTACATGCGATCCAGCGCCACGCCCTCTGCGGCGAGCACCTGCATGCCGAGGGCGAGCGTGCCGAACACGCCATAGACCTGTGCGCGCATGACGTTCGCGAGACTGAGTGTCGATTCCGGGGTGCGCACGAAGAGCGGGCGCCCCGCCGTGAGGCCGGCGATCGGCTCACCGGCCAGGTGGTTGTACGCCAGCAGGCCTCCCGCGTCGGCGTCGCCGTCCAGAGCTTCGCGCAGCAGCACGCCGAAGACCTCGTCGTCGTCCAGCGGTGTGCCGGATGCCGCCGCGAACCGACGGAACAGCCCCGCCCACGCCGCCAGCTCGCTGGCGCCGTTGTTGCAGTGGACCATCGCGACGGGGTCGCCGGCGGGGGTCGTGACGAGATCGAGCTCGTGGTGCTGGGCGGCGAGCGGGCCCTCCAGCACGACCATCGCGAAGATGGAGGTGCCGGCGCTGACATTGCCGGTGCGCGGCGCGACGGCCCCGGTCGCGACCATCCCCGTGCCCGCATCGCCCTCCGGCGGACACAGCGGAATGCCGGGTCGCAGCCGACCACTCGGATCGAGCAGCGCCGCACCGTCCACCGTGAGGGCGCCGGCGTCCGCACCGGCGGGCAGCGCCTGCGGCAGCAGCGCACGAAGCGGGGGGATCTCTCCCGGTGCGAGCGCGTCGAAGCGGGCGATGAGCCGCTCGTCGTAGTCGGCGGTGCCGGCGGCGATCGGGAACATGCCCGATGCGTCACCGACGCCGAGCACGCGACGACCGGTCAAGCGTTCGTGGACGTATCCGGCGAGCGTGTTGACGGCGGCCACTCGCGACACGTGTGACTCTCGGTCGATGACCGCCTGGCGCAGGTGCGCGATCGACCAGCGCAGCGGAATGTTGACCCCGAACAGCTCGGACAACTCCGCCGCCGCTGCGGCGGTGTTCGTGTTGCGCCACGTCCGGAAGGGAACGAGCAGCTCGCCCGCCTCGTCGAAGGCGAGGTAGCCGTGCATCATCGCCGACACACCGATCGATCCCACGGTCTCGGGGGTCACGCCGTGGGTGCGCTCGAGATCGGCGACGAGGTCGGCGTACGCGGCCTGCAGCCCTTCCCAGATCGCTTCCAGCGGGTAGGTCCACAGGCCGTCTTCGAGTCTGTTCTCCCACGCGTGCGAGCCGACGCCGAGCACGCTCGCGGGCGCTTCGGCACCCACGAGACAGGCTTTGATGCGCGTCGAGCCGAACTCGATGCCGAGACTCGTGCGACCCGTGCGGATCGCGTCCGCCGCTTCCCCGCTCATCGACGCTCGTCCGTTCCCTGCCCGTAGACGTTCTGGTAGCGGTTGTAGAGCGCGTCGATCTTGTCCTGCGGGATCGGGATCAGCTCGCCGGCCTGGCGCGCGATGTGCACCGTCCGGGCGACGTCCTCGCACATGACGGCGGCCTTCACAGCATCCTTGGCGTTCACGCCGATCGTGAAGGGGCCGTGGTTCTGCATGAGCACTGCGCGACTGCGGTGCCCGCGCAGCGTGTCCACGATGCCGCGGCCGATGGAGTCGTCGCCGATGATGGCGAACGGCCCGACCGGGATCGGCCCACCGAACTCATCGGCCATGGCCGTGATGACGCAGGGAATCTCCTCGCCGCGCGCCGCCCACGCCACCGCATAGTCGGAGTGGGTGTGCACGACACCGCCGACCTCGGGCATGTGTCGGTACACGTACGCGTGGGCCGCGGTGTCGCTGGACGGGCTGCGGTCGCTGCCCGGCGTTCCCGCGATGACGGCGCCGTCGAGGTCGCAGAGGATCATGTTCTCGGGGGCGAGGTCGTCGTAGGAGACGCCCGAGGGCTTGATCACGAAGAGGTCGCTGTCCGGCACGCGCCCAGAGACGTTGCCGCCCGTCCAGACCACCAGGCCGTACCGCACGAGCTCCGCGTGCAGCGCGGCCACATCGGCGCGGACGGCGTCGATGCGCTCCTGCAGGTGCTGGTCGATCACACGGCCCCCTGCCGGCGCGCTCACTCGCTCCTCCGCTTCGTGAGCACCCGCTGCAGCAGCACGAAGGCGAGGAGGATGCCGCCAGTGATGATCGTGAGGTACTCGGGCTTGATCGAGCCGTCCTTCGTGATGATCATCCACAGGGCGGCGAGCACGAGCGTGCCCACCACGGAACCCAGCACGTAGCCGACGCCGCCGGTGAGCAGCGTGCCGCCGATCACGACCGCAGCGATCGCGTCGAGCTCCCAGCCGATGCCGGTGACGTTCTGCGCTTTGCCGCCCACCTCTGCGGTGTAGACCACTCCGGCAAGGCCGGCGAGAGCGCCGCTGAGGATGTAGATCCAAACCCGCGTGCGGGCCACGGGCAGGCCCATCAGCTGGGCCGACGACTCGGCACCGCCGATCGCGTAGATCGTGCGTCCCGTGCGGGTGCGGTGCAGGAAGAAGACCGCGGCGATCACGACGACGACGGCGATGAAGAAGCCGGGCGTGAGGACGAGATCGTTGGTCTTGGGGCCGTCGATGAGCTTGAAGTCCGTGGCCAGCAGCAGGATCGGAGAGCCGGGGTGTGCGGGACGAGCACCCCGGCATTGACGCCGGGCAGCGGGTCGATGCCGATGACGGGTTGGATGCCGAGGTACTTCGCGGCGTTGGCGACGAGCCCGTCCTTCCGACGACGAGC
>NZ_BADB01000442.1:0-1219 GCF_000333415.1 Microbacterium sp. B24
GCGAGACACCGTTCTCGCGCCGAGACACCGGTGCACTCTCGGTGTCTCGGTGCCCGGGCGGTGTCTCGCGGTCAGGGGGAGGGGACGCGACGGCGAGATGGCCGACCCGCTCCACGACCGCGGCCAGGTGCTCCGGCGTCGTGCCGCAGCATCCACCGATGAGGCCGATGCCGAACTCGCGGACGAACTGCTCGTGCGCGCTCGCGAGTTCCGCGGGCGTCAGGGGATAGTGGGCGCCGTCGGCGGTGAGCACCGGGAGCCCCGCGTTGGGCATGCACGCGATCGTCACCGACGAGTACTTCGACAGGTGGCGCAGGTGCTCGCTCATCTCGGCGGGGCCCGTCGCACAGTTCAGGCCGATCGCATCGACGCCGAGCGGCTCCAGTGCGGTGAGCGCCGCACCGATCTCCGAACCCATGAGCATGGTGCCGGTGGTCTCGACCGTCACCTCGACGAAGATCGGCAGACGGATGCCGCGGGCCACGATCGCCTGCTTGCAGCCGTTGATCGCCGCCTTCGTCTGCAGGAGGTCCTGACTGGTTTCGACGAGGAAGGCATCCGCTCCCCCGTCGATGAGGCCCTCCGCCTGCAGCGCAAAGGTCTCCTTGAGGTGCGCGTAGGTCGTGTGCCCGAGGCTCGGCAGCTTCGTTCCCGGGCCCATCGACCCGAGCACCCAGCGCATGCGACCGTCGGCGCTCTCGGCAGCCTCGGCGCGTTCCCGCGCGATCCGCGCGCCGGCGGCAGCGAGCTCCGCGATGCGGTCGTCGATGCCGTAGTCGGACAGGTTCGACCAGTTCGCACCGAACGTGTTCGTCTCCACGGCGTCCACGCCGACGGCGAAGTAGGCGTCGTGGATCTCGCCGACCACGTCGGGCCGCGTGACGTTGAGGATCTCGTTGCAGCCCTCGAGTCCCTGGAAGTCGGTGTCGACCTGCAACTCGTGGCGCTGCAGCATGGTTCCCATCGCACCGTCGGCGATGACCACCCGCTCCGACAGGGCGCCCAGCAGCGCCTGCGCGCGAGCGGTGCGGGGCACTCCGTCGATGTCGAGCGCGAAGCGCCCGGTGGGCGCGAGTGAGGCGGTCACCGCCCGATTGTCCCACGGCTGTCCGGCACCGGCGCGGCGCGGCAGGATAGGGGCATGAGTCTGCCCCGCGTCGCCGATCTCCTCGCAACGGCGCACGTCGTCTCGCTGCCCCTCGTCACGCGCTTCGGTGGC
>NZ_BADB01000441.1:0-5203 GCF_000333415.1 Microbacterium sp. B24
GTTGGGACGCTGGGCGTCGACGGCTACCGCGTCGAGGGACGCTCCGGCGTCTGGGTGCGCCGCCCGCTCTCCGAGGACAAGATCGCAGCGATCGGCGTCCGCGTCCAGCGCGGCGTCACGATGCACGGCTTCGCCCTCAACTGCGACAACTCGCTTCGTCCTTTCTCACAGATCGTGCCGTGCGGCATCTCGGATGCCGGGGTGACGACCATCAGCGAGGTACTGGGTCGCGACGTCTCTCCCGCCGACGTGCATGCTGCGGTCGCCGACGCTTTCCGCGCTTCGTTCGCCGCGCCCGCGGAGGTGGCCGCGTGAGCGCCTGCGGCATCACCCCGACCGGCGGCGAAGCCGGCCCCGCGAACGTCCCCGAGGGCCGGAAGCTCCTGCGCCTCGAGGTGCGCAATGCGCAGACGCCGATCGAGCGAAAGCCCGAGTGGATTCGCACGAAGGCGAAGATGGGTCCGGAGTACCAGGCGCTGCAGTCGCTCGTGAAGGGCGAGGGGCTGCACACGGTCTGCCAGGAAGCGGGATGTCCCAACATCTACGAGTGCTGGGAGGATCGGGAGGCCACCTTCCTGATCGGTGGGTCGCAGTGCACGCGGCGCTGCGACTTCTGCCAGATCGATACCGGCAAGCCGGCCGACTACGACACGGACGAGCCGCGACGCGTCGCCGACAGCGTGCGTCGGATGCAGCTGCGCTACGCCACCGTCACGTGCGTCGCGCGCGACGACCTCCCGGATGGCGGCGCCTGGCTCAATGCCGAGACCATCCGGCAGATCCATGCCGTCAATCCGGGAACCGGCGTCGAACTGCTTGCCACGGACTTCAACGGGGAGCCTCGTCTCCTCGATGAGGTGTTCGCGGCTCGTCCCGAGGTCTTCGCGCACAACGTCGAGACCGTTCCCCGTATCTTCAAGCGCATTCGGCCCGCCTTCCGGTACGAGCGCTCGCTCGACGTGCTCACGCAGGCGCGGGCCGCAGGGCTGATCACGAAGTCGAACCTCATCCTCGGCATGGGCGAGGAGCCGGAGGAGGTCATCCAGGCCCTCCAGGACCTGCACGAGGCCGGCACCGACATCATCACGATCACTCAGTACCTGCGGCCCTCGCCTCGGCACCTTCCGGTTGCGAGGTGGGTGAAGCCGGACGAGTTCGTGGCGTTCAAGCAGGAGGCAGAGCGGATCGGCTTTCTCGGCATTCTGGCCGGTCCCCTGGTTCGATCGTCCTACCGGGCGGGGCGGCTGTGGGCCCAGTCGATGGTCGCCAAGGGACGGGAAATCCCGGCACACCTGTCGCACCTCGCCGACACCGAGCTCGGCTTCGCGCAAGCGGTGTGAGGCGCGCGGCACCGCGGACGACGGTCAGTCGGCGCTGGTGACCGACTGCACGTCGCCGTCGCTGGTCAGATTCACCAGCAGCACTTCATCGGTGGCGTCGGGGTCGAGGGCGTACTCGAGGACGGCGAAGGGATCCGTTCCACCGTGCTCGTCGGCGAGGATCGTCATGCTCACGAGCTGCAGCGACCGGATGATGTCGATGTGCGTGTCGCCGGAGATGTCGACGAGGACGTCTTCCAGATCTTCTCCCAGCGCCTCCTGCTGCTGAAGGAGGTACTCGGTGACCTCGCTGGTACGGTCGTCGAGCTCGGCCACCATCGCGTTGCGGGCCTGCAGGTCGATCTGCTCCAGCGCATTGATCATGGCGGCCGCGACATCGAGTGCGGCGGCGGAAACGTCGTCCTGATCGGGTGCGGTCAGATCGACGGTGACCCGCTGGTCGGCGAAGTCGACGACCTCGGACCAGAAGATGGATCCGTCCGGCCCGGACTCCAACAGCCCGAAGTAGTCGTGCTCGATCGCCATGACCCTATGCAACCATCCTCGGCGTCCGTGCGCGACCCCGCTGCGCGATCAGTCCACGAGCGCCGAGGCGAACACGTGCGGCGTGAAGCCGGTCAGGTCACCGACGCCTTCACCCTGGCCGAGGAGCTTGACGGGGATGCCGGTGCGTTCCTGAACGGCGAGAACGAAGCCGCCCTTGGCCGAACCGTCGAGCTTCGTGATCACGAGACCGGTGACGCCGGCGTGCTGGAGGAAGGCCTCGGCCTGCATGACACCGTTCTGCCCCGTGGTCGCATCGAGAACGAGCAGCACCTCGCTGATGGGCGCCTGCTTCTCGATGACGCGGCGGATCTTCGTGAGCTCGTCCATGAGCCCACCCTTCGTGTGGAGGCGTCCGGCAGTGTCGACGAGGACGATCTCGACGCCGTTCTGCTTGGCGTAGTCGATGGTCTGGAAGGCGACCGATGCCGGGTCCTGGCCCTCGTGCTGGGGGCGGACGATCGCCGCTCCCCCCCGCTCTGCCCACGTGGCCAGCTGATCGACGGCCGCCGCACGGAAGGTGTCGGCGGCGCCGACGACGACGGAACGACCATAGCGCTGGAGGAACTTCGCGAACTTGCCGATCGTGGTCGTCTTGCCGACGCCGTTCACCCCGACGACGAGGACGACAGCGGGACGCTCGGTGAGCCGGAGGGTGGTGTCGAATTTCGCGAAACGCTCTTCCAGGGTCTCTTTGAGCATCCGCTGGAGATCGCGCGGATCGGTCGTGCGGAACCGCTCGACCTTCTCACGGAGCTCGTCGACGATCCGCTCGGTGATGTCGGGACCGAAGTCGGCGGTGAGAAGTGCCGTCTCGAGGTCCTCCCACGTGTTGTCGTCGATCGTCGGCTTCACAAACATGCCGCGCAGGGCGCGGCCGAGCGACCAGGAGTTCTCCGCCATGACTTCAGCCTACGGGTCGGAGCGCTCCACCCCTCTCGCCGCGACGTACGCCCGCGTTCTGGGGATCACGCGTCGGCGCGTTCGCGGACGCGCTGGCCGACCACCGCGGAGACGCCGTCCTGCCGCATCGAGACCCCGTAGAGCGCGTCCGCGATCTCCATCGTGCGCTTCTGATGGGTGATCACGATCAGCTGGCTGGACGCGCGGAGCTTCTCGAACACGCCGAGCAGTCTGCCGAGATTGGCGTCGTCGAGGGCGGCTTCGACCTCGTCGAGGATGTAGAAGGGGCTCGGTCGCGCCATGAAGATCGCGGTCAGCAGCGCGACGGCGGCGAGAGAGCGCTCTCCGCCGGACAGCAGCGACAGACGCTCGATCTTCTTGCCGACGGGACGCACCGAGACCTCGATCCCCGTCGTCAGAGGATTGTCCGGGTCGGTCAGGGAGATGCTGCCGGAGCCGCCCGGGAACAGAATCGGGAACACCTCGCCGAAAGCGACGCGCGTGTCTTCGAAAGCCGCGAGGAAGATGGTCTGCATGCGTTCGTCGAGCTCCGCGATGATCGTCTGCAGGTCGGAGCGCGTCTGGACGAGATCGGCGAGCTGCTCGGTGAGGAACGCGTGCCGCTGCTCGAGCGCGGCGTACTCCTCGAGCGCGAGCGGATTGACGCGCCCGAGCTGGCCGAGCTTGCGCTCGGCATCCTGCAGTCTCTTGCGCTGCGCCGCCCGGTCGTACGCCACGCCCTCTTCGCCTTCGTCCGAGGGCAGCGGAACATCGGGGCCGTATTCCGCAACCAGAATATGTTCGTCGAGGCTCAACTCGGATCGGACGCGGTCCAGCAGACTCGTGACGTGCAGGCGCTTCTCGTGCATCTGCAACTCGAGTCCGTGGACGCTTTCGGTGAGTCGCCCGAGCCGCTCGCGCACGGTCGCCTCCTCGGCGCGCAGTGAGGTCAGTTCGGCGGTCAGCGCGGTGCGTGCCTGCTCGGCGAGCTGAAGCTCCACGCGTGCCTGGGTGACCGAACGATCGACCGAGTCCAGTACCGGCGGCAGCGCATCTGCGACCTCGGCCGCCAGTGCACGCTGTGCACGACGGATCACGGCGCGGCGGGCGGCCTCCGCCGCCGCCGCGCGCTCGCGTTCGCGCTGGCGCACGAGCTGATCGACACGTCCCTCTCCGGCGCGCACGCGCTCGCGCAGCGTCTCGACATCCAGACGTGCGCGCATCTCGCGGTCGCGCGCACTCTCCAGAGCGTCGAGCAGACCGTCACGCGCGGAGGCGTCCAGGATGGGGCGGGGAGCCTGCTGGGCACCCTCGAAGGCGTCGTTGGCGACGCGTGCTGCTCTCTCGGCATCCGCGACCGCGGGCGACGCCTGAGCGAGCCCGGCCTCCAACCGCTCGCACTCCGCGACGGCTGCCTCATGACGCACGGTGGCGCGGTTGACCTGCTCGGTGTGCGCCGCGAGGGCGGCATCGTGTTCGCGCAGGCTCTGAAGCGCATCCTTCGTCCGCGCCCGTGCGTCGTTCCAGGTCGTCTGGGCGTCCGAGAGAGCCTCGCGGAGCGAGTCTGCGACGACCGTGATCTCCGCGAGGCGTTCGGCGGCGGCATCTCGCTCCGCCGCCAGCTCCAGCCGCGAGCGACCGGCCCCGGAGCCGGCGTGGATCGTGTAGGACGTCACCCGCTCGCCCGCACGCGTGACGATCGTCGTCGCGGCATCCGGAACGTCGATGATCCTGCGGCGAACGGCGTGCGCGGAGTCGAGGTCGTCGACGATCAGGACACGGGCGAGGATGCCGAGGATGCCGGCCGGTGCAGTCACCACCTCCGCAGCGGCGATCGCTCCCTCGGGGATCGCCGCTGCCGGCGCACTCGCGTCCACGTCGGCGATCGTGATGTCGAGCCGGCCGAGGTCGGCGTCGCGCGCAGCACGAGCGGCGGCGATACCCGCGTCGATGTCGTCGACGAGCAGCCCGTCCGCGAGCGCCCCCAGCGCGGCTGCGATCGCCGCCTCGTATCCCGAGCGCACCTTGACCGCGTCGCCGACCAGGCCGCGGATGCCGGCGCCTCCGACCGCGATCATCTCGGCCGCGGCGTTGCGGACATCCAGCGCCCGTCCGAGCGCCGCGGTCTGCGCCGTCAGCGATTCGCGTTCGCGTTCGGCGGCGTGAAGCCGCTCACGGATCGCCCCGACCTCATTCTCGGCGGCGGTGGCGTCGCGCTGCGCACGCTCGTAAGCGGCAGCGTGCTCGGCAGAGGATCCCTCGGTGACCAGTTCGGGATCGACCCCTGTGAGTGCCTCTTCCGCTTCTGCGCGCCGCGCCAGGGCCGCGTCGAGCGCACGCTGCTGGCGTTCGACGCCCGCGCGCACAGCGTCCAGGCGGGATGCTGCGGACTCTAGAGGATCCCCGGGACCGAGCTC
>NZ_BADB01000440.1:0-4197 GCF_000333415.1 Microbacterium sp. B24
TCTTCCCACCGACGAGGAGCAGGCGGAACGCATCGCCGATCGCATCGACGCCGGCATGGTCTACGTCAACATCGTCCTCGCCGACTCGCCCGAGCTTCCCTTCGGCGGCATCAAGCGCAGCGGCACCGGACGCGAGATGGGGCTGCTGGCCGCCGAGGAATTCGTCAACAAGAAGCTCATCCGCATCGCCGGCTGACGCGCCGGTGCTGCCGGCCGGCTCAGGCCGGCAGCACCGCGCGGACGTCGGCGGCCTCGCCGTGGCGCCCGAGCGCCTCGAGCAGGTCGCCGAGCTCGAGCGCGACGGCCTGCCGCAGCGGCTCCGCGTCGCTCGCGTGCTCGAACGCCGCGCGGTAGAGCGTGACGGCATCGTCGGCGCGCTCGGCTTCACGCAGCACCCGCGCGGCCAACAGCTCGGACCCTCCGGCGGATGCCGGGTCGCCGGCATCCGCGAACGTGTCCGCGGCCTGCAGCGCGGTCGCCACGGCGGCATCGGTCTGTCCCTGACCGGCGAGCAGCCGGGCGCGCGTGTCCAGGACGTCGGCCACGAACCACGTCGCCTCGTGCCGGCGGCCGAGATCCAGCGCTTCGTCGATGAGCGTCACCGCCTCGTCGTCGCCCCGCTGCTGGTGCGCCTGCGCGAGCACGTGGAGGCCGTCGGCGAGCAGTCCCACTTCGTCCTCGTTGCCGCGGACGAGATCGACGGCCTCGGTGAGAACCTCGATGGCGTCGTCCGTGGCCCCGAAGCGACCGAGCAGGCGTCCCTGCTGCACGAGCGCGTACGCGCGTCCGACGGCGTCCTCGGCCTCTTCTCGGAGGTCGGCCGCGTAGGCCCAGGCGCCGACCGCGTTGCCGTACTCCTCGGCGGCATGCAGCGCCTGAGCGAGCAGCACCGCGGTCAGAGCCCGCGATCCCGGCTCCACGCCGTTCTCGCTCTCTTCGCGCAGCACGTCGTTGAGCGTGTCCACCGCTTCCGCAGCGTAACCGGCCGCCAGCATCGCGCGGCCCTGGCGGAAGCGCACGTCGACGCTGGGCAGACCCACCGCGTCGCGCCGCTCCGCCGCGACCCGGTAGCGGCTCACGGCGGCCGAGGGCTCGCCGTCGTCCTCGTGCAGCATGGCCGCCAGCAGGAACATCTCCGAGACCATCGCGTCGTCCACACCGATCGACACCGCGACCCGCGCCGCCTCGTCGGCGGCCGCGGCACCCTCCGTGAACTCCTCGGCGACCCCGTGCAGACGGGCGCGGGTCGCGAGCACCCGCACCCGGCGCCCGTCCTCGAGCGCAGGGTCGCCGAGCAGCGCGTCCAGCAGGTCGGCGCCGCGGGCCGTGTCGCCGTCGGCGGAGACGGCGTCGGCCTCCAACAGGCGCATGCCGTGAGCGCGGCGGGTGTCGCCGGCCTGAGCGAACAGTGCGGCGGCGGCGCGGGCGGGCTCGGCGGCGTCGGCGTGTGCGCCCGCCCACATCCGGCCGATCGCGAGCGTCGACAGCAGGTCGGCGCGCTCGAGGAGGTGCTCGTCGCCGAGCGCGTCGAGCTCCTCCTGCACCCGCGGCAGCGATTCGACGAGGTCGACGCCGAAGAGCACGAGCCCGAGACGCTCCTCGAGGCCCGCCTGCACGTCGCGGCCCGCCTCTCGGAGCACCGCGAGACGGGCCGGCAGTTCTGCTGCGGCCTCCTCGGTGCGTCCGTACGAGCACAGGGCCGACAGCAGGTGCGAACTCAGTGCGACGCGGTCCTCGCCGACGGCGTCCGGAAGCGCTGCGCGGATCGCGTCGATCGCGGCGCTCGAGCCGGCGCCGGTCAGCACCAGCGCGTGCTGCACGCGCTCCGCGGGCGTCCGTGCAGACGGAGCCGGTGAGGCGGCGCGCGCGGAGAACTCGTGCGAGTGGATCGGCACGTCGTAGCGTTCGCGCGCGGCGTCGCGCAGGCGGGCGAGGGCGCGTCGATGCGCGTCGGTGCCGTTGCGCGCGTCGAACGCGGCGGCGATCGTGTCGGCGAGCTCCCACGCGCGGCTCGCCAGGGCGGACGCGGTCCACGCTCCATCGTGCGGGCCCCACAATGCGAGGAGGTCTTCCGCGTCGGAGCCGCGCACCGGGGTGTCGGGGTGGCCCGCGGCGGCGACCGCGTCCAGGCCGACGGCGAAGGACGCGAGAGCGGTCTCGTGCGCGGCGGCATCCAGCCCGTCGTGGACGAGCCAGGGCAGGTGCTTCTCCACCAGCGCCAGAGCGCGGGCCTCGTTGCCGGTCACCGCGCAGAAGACGACGTTGTCGGCGATGATGGCGAGGTTGGCGGGGTTGTCCTTCGCGAGCCGGTAGCTGCGCAGGTGGGCCGCCCGCGCCTGGTCGAGCATGCCGGCGCGAAGGTAGGGCAGCAGGATGCGGGCGAGGGCGTGCTCGGGCTCCTCGCCGCACGAGAACCCGCCGTCGATCATCTCCTGCACCAGACGGATGGCGTCCTCTTCCCGCCCCGTCTCGGCGAAGAAGCCGGCGAACTGGCTGCGCACGCAGGCGTCGCAGTGGCTGTAATCGTCGCGCGGCGTCGCCTCCAGCGTACGCTGCAGTGCGGTCGCCTCCTCGACACGTCCGGCCGACCAGGCATCTTCGAAGCGCGCCATCAGCACGCCCGACTCGCCGACACCCGCGCGGCGGTAGTGCTCGTGCATGTCATCGAGCACAGCGGCGATCTGGGCGGGAGCGAACTCGGGGGAGTTGGACAGCGCTCCGGCCATCCACTTGTACTGCCAGAGCAGATCGCCCGCGGGCTCGAGCACGGCGGGAAAGCGCTCGGGGTCGGCGTCGTGGTGGGCCAGGCACCACGCGAACGAGGTCAGCATGAGGTCGGTGTCGCCCGACATGTTCGCGCTCGACGTCTGTCGCAGTCGTGCCTCGTACTCGAGGCGCTCGTCGCCGCTCTCCTGCGCCAGCGCGACGGCCTCGGCGACGAGAGCCCGCTCCTCGGGGCCCCAGGGCGTGCGGTCGATCTCGTCGAAGAGGGCGCGGATGCGGGTGCCGTAGCTCGTCATGATTCTCCTTGTTCTTCGTCGGTCTGGGCGCGCAGGGCGTGCTCGAGCAGCTCTGACAGCGAGGTGGTCATGAGCGCGCGGTCCGCCGCGCCGAGGGGGTGGTGTCCGGCCAGCAGCGACTGCACGTACAGCAGCCGCACGCTCAGCGCGAAGACCCGCTCGCCGGTGTCGCGGGGTGTCGTCGCGAGCCGGCGTACGAGATCGTTGTTCCAGTTCAGGCACAGCCGCGACGCCGAGGCCGCCGACCGCTCCCCGTCCCGGGCGACCGCGGCGGCGCGGTCGAGCACGCCTCCCCAGAGGGTCCCACCCGCGCTGCGCGCCCGTCCCCGGTCGAGGGCGCGCAGCACGGCCGGGTCCGAGACGAACAGCCCCGGCAGCTCGGTGCGCTCGAACACGCGCACGATGACCTCGACGTCGGCCAGCGTCGCCGCCGCGCGCCGTTCGAGGGCGACCGCCGCGTCGCGATCGTCGAGCGGGGGAAGATCGAGACGGTCGATCTCATCGACGACGTCGACACGCTCGACGGTGACCTCGGGGAACAGCCTCGGCAGCAGGCGCACGAGATCGGCGTCGTAGACATAGCCGCCGTCCACCAGCACACCGCTCGTGTCGGCGACGCTCGCGACCTGACGGAACTCGTCGACCGTCTCGGTGTAGCGCACGTGCGGATAGCGCCGCACCAGCTCTTCGATGCGCAGCCGTCCCTGCGTGGTCTCCACCGACAGCCATCGCACGATGAAGCGGGCGAGCTCGTCGTCGTGGCGCACGAGCGACTTCAGCGCCACCTCGTGGATCGCCACGAACTGCGCCAGACGTGCCGGGTCGTGCAGCGCCAGTTCGAGGATCCACCGGCGGATGCCGTCGCCGAGCTCTCGCCGCGTCTGCTCGAGGGCATCGTCATCGACGAGCGATTCCCGGCTGGCGGTGGGGTGCAGGCCCTCCGAATCGATCACGGCCCGAGCGAAGAACGCCCAGTCGGGGAGGATGTCGTCGGCCCGCTCGGTCAGCAGCATCCGGTGCAGGTATACCCGCGTGCTCTGCCGGCCCGTCGGGGGAGGGGCATAGGGCAGCACGTAGGCGACCCCGCGGGTCAGGGTGGCGGGCACCGACAGTGCGATGGCATCCAGAGGCTCGGCGCCGATGAGGTCAGACTCTAGAGGATCCCCGGGACCGAGCT
>NZ_BADB01000439.1:0-1390 GCF_000333415.1 Microbacterium sp. B24
GGATGACGTAACCGATCGCCCCAGCGATAACGGTCGCGGCGAGGATATAGAAGACGCCGGAGTGCGTTGCGCGGTCAGGCGTCGTCATCGACGTCCGTGTGTCGGTCGGATTCCCACCGCTGCATTCGAGTGTGAATCTCCTCCACTTGAGCGCGGAGGATCGCCGATTCTTCCGCCGTGCGCCGGATCTCTTCTTCGGCTTGCGACAGCTCCCAGGACAGATGCAGAGCGACACCGAGGGTCAGCACGCCGCCGAGCGCGAATAACAGGTTTGCGGGAACTTGCACACCCAGCAATGCCGTCAGACCCAACAGGAGCTGGGGAAACAGTCCCAGGATCAGGACTGCGAGGCCAATAACGAGCCACAACACCGCATACTTCTCGCGTAGTCGACGTGTCAACAGCATCCACATGACCACCCCGATCATGACCAGTGCCAGCAGGATGCCGAAGAATACGATCATGCAGGGGCCTCCTGAAGCTCCTCGGGTGCCGTCACACGGGAACGACGCATGAGCGCGAGTCCCAGTGCGAACACGGAGCGTAGCAAGTAGATAGCAGAGCCTATCGGGCCCTGGCTCGGGTTGCCGTGCCGTCGAGGTCGCATCGCCACGGGCACCTGCGTCACCGTCAAGCCGGCGTGGCAGGCGGCAACGAGCGAATCCAGTGTGTCTCCGAGGTACTCGGCAGGGTAATAGCGAACGTATTGGCGGATCGCGCGAGGTCCCGCGGCGCGAAATCCGCTTGTAACGTCGGTCAACTGTGTCTTCGCGACCCGGGACAGCACGGACGCGAGAAAACGCATCGCCCACTTCCGCGGACCTCTTACCGAGTAGTCGCCCACGTCGCTGAAGCGTGCGCCGATGGAGATGTCGGCACGATCAAGCCCTGCCAGCACGCTCTGGATATCAGCTGGATTGTGCTGGCCGTCTGCGTCGACCTGGATCGCGCGTTGGTAGCCATGGCGCAGTGCGTAGGTGAAACCGGTTCGCATAGCCCCACCGACCCCGAGGTTGAAGGGAAGGCTCAGTACCGTCGCGCCCGACATTCGAGCCTCGCGCGCCGTTCCGTCGGTGGATCCGTCGTCGATGACGGCGACGTGGTAGCGGTCGTCAGTACCGAGGATCTCGCGAACGGTCGTGCCGACATTGTGTTCTTCGTTCCAAGCCGGGACGATGACGAGAACGGATTCAGGCGTGACGACCATAGTCCGACAAGTCTATCCGCGGCGGTGTCGCGCCCCGGGCTGCGCGGTTGCCTGCGTGTGTCACGATTGAGCCGTGAAGGGCATCATTCTCGCCGGCGGATCGGGCACGCGGTTGCACCCGATTACTCTCGGCGTCTCGAAGCAGCTGATTCCGGTCTACGACAAGCCGATGGTGTACTACCC
>NZ_BADB01000438.1:0-3345 GCF_000333415.1 Microbacterium sp. B24
CGGGGGCGGACGAGCGGCGAGCGGCTTGATCTCGTTCTCGATCTNGTACTCGATCCAGGTCTCGATCAGCTCGGGCGTGAACACGCCACCGGCCAGGAGGAACTCGTGGTCTGCACGCAGCGCCTCCAGCGAGTCGAGCAGCGAGTTCGGAACCTGAGGGATGTTCTTGGCCTCCTCGGCGGGCAGCTCGTACAGGTCCTTGTCGACCGGCTCGTGCGGCTCGATGCGGTTCTTGATGCCGTCCAGGCCCGCCATCATCTGCGCGGCGAAGGCGAGGTACGGGTTGCCGGAGGCGTCGGGCGCGCGGAACTCGATGCGCTTGGCCTTCGGGTTGCTGCCCGTGATCGGGATGCGGATCGCGGCCGAGCGGTTACCGGCCGAGTAGACCAGGTTGACCGGAGCCTCGTAGCCCTTGACCAGACGCTTGTAGGAGTTCAGCGTCGGGTTGGTGAAGGCGAGGACAGCCGGCGCGTGCGCCAGCAGACCGCCGATGTACCAACGAGCGACGTCGGACAGGCCGCCGTAGCCCTTCTCGTCGTAGAAGAGGGGCTTGCCCTCGAGCCACAGCGACTGGTGGGTGTGCATGCCCGAACCGTTGTCTCCGAAGAGCGGCTTGGGCATGAAGGTCGCGACCTTGCCCCACTGCTCGGCGACGTTCTTGACGATGTACTTGAACTTCAGGATGTCGTCGGCCGCGTGCACCATCGTGTCGAAGCGGTAGTTGATCTCCTGCTGACCACCGGTGCCGACCTCGTGGTGCGCACGCTCGAGGATCAGGCCCGCGTCGATGAGGTGCAGGCTGATGTCATCGCGGAGGTCGGCCGTCTTGTCGACGGGGGAGACGGGGAAGTAGCCGCCCTTGTAGGCCGTCTTGTTGGCGAGGTTTCCGCCCTCCTCCGCGCGACCCGTGTTCCAGGCGCCCTCTTCGGAGTCGACGCTGTAGAAGCTGGCGTTCTGCTTCACCTCGTAGCGGACGTCGTCGAAGATGTAGAACTCGGCCTCGGGAGCGAAGAACGCGGTGTCGGCGATGCCGGTCGAGGCGAGGTACTTCTCGGCCTTCTTGGCGACCTGACGCGGGTCCTTGCTGTAGATCTCGCCGTTGCGCGGGTTGTAGATGTCGAAGAGCATGATGAGCGTCTTCGCCTCGCGGAACGGGTCGATGTAGGCGGTGGACACGTCGGGGATGAGCTGCATGTCCGACTCGTGGATGTTCGCGAAACCGCGGATCGACGAGCCGTCGAACAGCTGGCCGACCGTGAAGAACTCCTCGTCGACGGTCGAGGCCGGGATGTTGAAGTGCTGCTGCACACCAGGCAGATCCGTGAACCGGATGTCGAGGAACTTGACGTCCTCGTCCTTGATGAACTTCAGAACCTCGGATGAATCTTTGAACATGGAGTCTCCAAGATCGGGTGTGGAACACGCCTGAACGGGATCAGGCCCGCCTCGACGCTATCGATGACCGGTTGCCCGGCAGTATCCCCCGTGTTTCGGGGATGTTACAGCGACGCGGATAAGCTGACCCGGTGACGGCAGGTACCTCCGACAATACGGGACAACACGACAGCACCTATCCCGGCGAGCGGCTCGGGCTGCCACGGTCGGGCGCGGGGAGCATTGCGCGGATCGGTCGCCGCACGGGCGCTCTCGCCGTCGACCTGGCCACGGCGACACTGATCGCCTACGCGTTCTTCCCGACACTGGACGAGGTCACGGGGTTCCGATACGCCAATCCGGTCGCGTCGAACCTGATCTTCCTCGCCGTCCAGGTACTGTTCATCCCGACGCTGGGAGCAAGCCCGGGGCATCGGCTGTTCGGCATGCGGATCGTCCGTGTCGACGGAGGCTGGAGCGGCGTCTGGCGTCCGCTGGTGCGCACCCTCCTGCTCGCCCTGATCATCCCCGCCGTGATCTGGGACGGCGATCACCGCGGCCTTCACGACAAGATCGCGGGGACGGTCCTCGTTCGCGGCTGAGGCTCAGCGCGGGCGCGGCGCGCGCGCACGCATCGGGTCGATACCCTTCGGGATCGGCAGCGAGGTGACGGATTGCGATACCGAGTCCACGCGCTTGACGACGGCAGCCATCGTCGTGCGGTCGACCTTCTTGGGGAACGACTTGATGGTCGCCGAGAGCTTCGAGATGGGGACATCCCCCTCACCGTGACCGATGTAGAGCACGTTGATCGGGACCCCCGACGCCACGCGCTGGACCTTCATCTTCTCGTCGTTGACGAGTCGGGTCAGCCGCCCGCGCGCACCCTCACCCACGATGACGACACCGCCGCGGCCGATCACGCGGTAGACCGCGTCCTGCGTCTGGGGTTGACGCCCACGGGCATCTCGGAGGCGACCCAGCTGCGACCGAGCGAGGTCGACAGCACGTGCCCGGCGGCTCCCGGCATCCCGTCGAGCTTGATGTACATCGCGCGCGTCGACAGTCGCGTGAGCACGATCATGGCGCCCAACAGACCGAACAGAAGACCGGTGACACCCCACAGGATGACGCTCCAGACAGCCGCCGGCGGGATGAGGAATCCGACGAGGATGCCGATGCCGATTCCGACGACCGCGACAGCCACCAGCACCCACGGCAGCCACGAGAACTCGGCCTTCGTGAAGGTGTAGAGCGAGCGGATCTGAGAGAAGAAGCCGGGGCCCTTGTCGGGTGCGGAACTGCGGGATGCCATTCCCACAGCCTACCGTCGCGCCGACACGGCGCATGCGCATGCGGTGCGACGAGAGCTCCTCCCCATCGGCCCAGAGCGTCGGCGTCTACACAGTTGCCCCGTTCGTCGCCGAGCCCCGCCGACGAGCGGCGACACTCGCGATATGAGCTTCGATTCCGGTCTGCTCGCGCCCCCACCGCTGCTGCGGACGCTGGCGGCCGCCGACGCGCCCTTCCCCGGAGATCTCCGCGCGGGCACTCCACCGACGGTGTGGGTGCCCGTGCAGGATCTTCCGAGCGAGATCTGGCGCGTACGCGGCGGCGAGCATGTGCTGACCCCCGCTGATCTGGCGCGCACACCCGACGGCCACGCCGCGCTCCTGCCGCACTGCCCGCACCGACTGATCGCGCTCGTTGCCGGACGGGCGTGGGAGGCGGGAGCCATCGTCACGGCTGCCGTCAGTGTGCTGCGCGGCGCGGCAGAAGCCGAGCGGTGCGGATTCACCGTCGGCTCCTGGTGGGTGGACACCGAGGGGTGTCCACTTCTCGCTCCGACCGGAGCACCCTGGCAGGCCGATACGGTCGCACTTCTCAACGAACTCGCCGAGGCGGCCGCACCGGGTCTGCGGCACACCGTGCGGGAGGCCGCCGCACTGATCGGCGTGGGCCACAGACGCC
>NZ_BADB01000437.1:0-3605 GCF_000333415.1 Microbacterium sp. B24
GGCGCACAGCTGCCCGAGGACGCGCACAACGTGAGGTGGTTCGACGCGGCGCACCTGCCGGCCCTCGCGTTCGACCACAACCACATCGTCGACTACGCGCTGTGGCGGCTGCGCAACAAGGTCGGCTACAGCCGGATCGCGCACGGGCTGCTGCCGGAGCTGTTCACCTTGTCGGATCTGCGCGAGGTGTACGAGGCGATCCTCGAACGTGATCTGGACCCCGCCAACTTCCGCCGTCAGGTGGAGAACTCGGCGACGCTGATCCCCACCGACGCGTTTCGCACCGGCAGCCACCGACCCGCACGTCTGTATCGCTACAACCACGATGTGGAGCTCGCCGACCGCGGGCCCCTGCCACCCGACCCGCGCCGCGACGGCGGCGCCGCGTCCGCACCATCCGCCCTTCCCGAAGAGGTCACGATATGAGCGCCACCTTCCTCACCCTCCAGCCCCGTCCCGGCGACGAGATCGACCCCAGCGTCGACCACGGCATCCAGGCCATCGTCTCGGGCGCCTCGACGGCCGAGACCTGCAACACCGATCTCGCGGCCGGACCGTGGGACTTCGATGCACGGCCTGGATACGGCCCCGGCTCGTCGATGGGCGACGTCATCCCCACCGGCGCGCCGCGTCAGGGCGAACTTCCCGCGGAGTACCGCGCGGCATCCGAGGACGAGCTGCACGCACGCATCCGCGCGGCCAAGGCTGCCCTCGGCGAGCGCGTCGTCGTGCTCGGCCACTTCTATCAGCGCGAGGAGGTGGTCACGCACGCCGACTACGTCGGAGACTCGTTCCAGCTCGCGAACGCGGCGCTGGAGCACCCCGATGCCGAGGCCATCGTGTTCTGCGGCGTGCACTTCATGGCCGAGACCGCCGATCTCCTCTCCCGCCCGGAGCAGGCCGTGATCCTTCCCAACCTCGCCGCCGGCTGTTCGATGGCCGATATGGCCTCCATCGACGACGTGGAGGAGTGCTGGGAGCAGCTCGAAGACATCTACGGCGACTTGACGGCCCCCGACGCCGACGGCCTCGTCCCGGTGATCCCGGTCACGTACATGAACTCCTCGGCGGCGATCAAGGGGTTCGTGGGCCGACACGGCGGCATCGTCTGCACGTCCTCGAACGCGCGCACCGTGCTCGAATGGGCGTTCGCACGGGGGCGTCGCGTCCTGTTCTTCCCCGATCAGCACCTCGGACGCAACACCGCGAAGGCGATGGGGGTGCCTCTGACGCAGATGCCGATGTGGAATCCCCGCAAGCCGCTCGGCGGATCCAGCGAGAGCGCGCTCGCCGACGCGCGCGTCATCCTCTGGCACGGGTTCTGCTCGGTGCACCGCCGTTTCACCGTCGACCAGATCGAGAAGGCCCGCGCCGATCACCCGGGCGTGCGCGTCATCGTGCACCCCGAGTGCCCGATGGCCGTCGTCGACGCCGCCGACGAGGCCGGCTCCACCGACTACATCCGTAAGGCCATCGCCGCCGCCACCGAGCCGACGACCTTCGCGATCGGCACCGAGATCAACCTCGTGCAGCGACTCGCGGCGCAGTTCCCCCAGCACGAGATCTTCTGCCTCGACCCCGTGGTGTGCCCGTGCTCCACGATGTACCGCATCCACCCCGGCTACCTCGCCTGGGTGCTCGAGCGCCTCGTCGCCGGCGAGGTCGTCAACCGCATCACGGTCGCCGCCGACGTCGCGGACCCGGCGCGCGTCGCCCTCGAGCGAATGCTGGCGGGCAAGCCGTGAGCGCGGACGCACCGGACGTCGTCGTGGTCGGCTCGGGGATCGCGGGCCTCACTGCGGCGCTGCACGCCGCCGCCTCCGGATGCCGCGTGACGCTCGTCACGAAAGACGTGCTCGAACACGCCAACACGCGGTACGCCCAAGGCGGTATCGCCGGCGTCATGTTCGACGACGACAGCGTCGCCGCACACGAACACGACACGCTCGTCGCGGGCGCGGGGCTCAGCGACCCCGCCGCCGTCCGCGTCCTGGTGACCGAGGGGCCCGAGCGCATCCGCGAGCTCATCGCGCTCGGCGTCGCCTTCGACCGCGGCAGTGACGGCGCTCTCGTCAAGGGGCTCGAGGCGGCACACTCCTACCCGCGGGTGCTGCACGCCGGGGGTGACGCGACCGGGAGCGTGATCGAGAAGGCGCTCGTCGCGCGCGTGCGCACGAGCGGGGCCCGTGTCATCGAGCACGCGTTCCTCGTCGATCTCATCCTCGACGGCGACGGGCGCGCGGCCGGCGTCGATCTCCTCATCGGCGATGCGCGGCGCGAACAGATTCCGACGGATGCCGTCGTGCTGGCGACCGGCGGAATCGGTCAGCTCTACGCGCACACCACCAATCCCGCCGTCGCCACCGGCGACGGCATCGCCGCGGCCGTACGCGCCGGCGCGAATGTGTGCGACCTGGAGTTCGTGCAGTTTCACCCCACCGTCCTGTCGGTCGACGGCGCCGAGCCCTTCCTCGTCTCGGAGGCCGTACGCGGCGAAGGTGCGGTCTTGCGCGACCAGGAGGGGCGGCGCTTCATGCTCGACATCCACCCCGATGCCGAGCTCGCGCCCCGCGATGTGGTCGCCCGCGCGATCGCCGCGGTGATGGACGAGCAGGGCGGCGAGCCGGTGCTCCTCGACGCGACCGGCCTGGGCCTCGAAGCCGCCGGTACGGGCTCGGCGCGCAAGAAGGCGGCTGCCTTCCTGCGACGCCGCTTCCCGACGATCGACGCCGCCGTGCGCGAACGCGGGCTGGACTGGTCGCAGGAGGCGATTCCGGTGACGCCGGCCGCTCACTACCTCATGGGCGGCGTGGCCACCGACCTGTACGGACGCACGAGCGTCCCGCGACTGTATGCGGTGGGCGAAGTCGCCCGCACCGGCGTGCACGGCGCGAACCGACTCGCCTCCAACTCGCTGCTGGAGGGCGCCGTGTTCGGCGCCCGTGGCGGTGACGCGATCGTGGGCGACAGCGACTGCGCAACCTGGCCGGTCGTCGGCGGTTCCCGTGCGACGACGGCCGTCGTCGGCGATCCGAACACGGCCGATGCGACGCCGTGGCACCGAACGGCGCTGCAGATGCTGATGTGGGAGCACGCCGGACTCGTGCGCGATGCGGCGGGGCTCCGCCATGCCGCATCCGTGATCGACGACTGGCGGGCCGCGCAGCACCCGCCGCACCGGGAGGCCGATTTCGAGGACGCCAACCTGCTGCTCGTCGCGGCCTGCCTGGTGGATGCCGCGCTCGCGCGGACAGCGTCGGTGGGAGCGCACGCGCGCCGCGACGACATGCACACGGGCTCACCGTCCGTCCCGGCTCTCCCCGAGCTCCAGGCGTCGGCATGCTGACTCCACGCCAGATCGAGCGCGTGGTCATCGCCGCCCTCGAGGAGGACGCGCCGTGGGGCGACGTCACCAGCGAGTATCTGATCCCGGCGGATGCCGCCGCCACGGCCGACCTGGTCGCGCGCGAGCCCGGTGTCTTCAGCGGCGGCGACGTGTTCGCGGCAGCGTTCACCCTCACCGACGCGGACATCACCGTCGACCTGGCCGTTTCCGATGGCGCCGCTTTCGGAGCGGGTGATGTGCTCGCGACCGTCAGCGGGCC
>NZ_BADB01000436.1:0-44458 GCF_000333415.1 Microbacterium sp. B24
ATTCGAGCTCGGTCCCGGGGATCCTCTAGAGTCCCGAGCGAAGGGTGGGGGCGGTCATGCCGTACAGGATACGCGCCGCTTCTGTTCCCACGATCCGAGTTCACCACCCGTTCGCCCGCGGGGTCGTTGCCCGAGCACCGTCGGTCGCCGAGCGCGCGCCGCGCGTCGACACGTCCCCCTCCCGCGGCCCGCGTCGTCCGCCCCCCGTAGGCTCGACGCATGCCCGCGTCGACCCTCAACCGCGAGATCCTCCGGCTGGCGGTGCCGGCCCTGGGTGCGCTGGTCGCAGAGCCGTTGTTCCTGATCGTGGACGCCGCACTGGTCGGACACCTCGGCGTCGTGCCGCTGGCCGGCCTCGGCATCGCATCGGCCGTGCTCCAGACGATCGTCGGGCTCATGGTCTTCCTCGCCTACTCGACCACACCCGCGGTGGCTCGTCGCTTCGGCGCCGGCGATCATGCCGATGCCGTACGCGCCGGTGTCGACGGACTCTGGCTCGCTCTCGGTCTGGGCGTCGTGCTGGCGATCGCGGGATCATTGGCGACCCCGGCGCTCGTGGCGCTGTTCGGCGCGGCGCCCGACGTCTCCCACCAGGCGCTGATCTACCTGCAGCTGTCGATGTGGGGCCTTCCCGCGATGCTCATCGTGTTCGCGGCGACGGGACTGCTGCGCGGCATGCAGGACACCGTCACGCCGCTGTGGATCGCGGGCATCGGCTTCGCCCTGAACGCGGCACTGAACGCACTGTTCATCTACGGGTTCGGCTGGGGCATCGCCGGGTCGGCCGCCGGAACCGTCGCGGCACAGTGGGGCATGGTCGGCGCCTACGCGGTCGTGATCGGCCGACTGGCGCAGCGGCACTCGGCATCCCTGCGTCCGCAGCGCGACGGTCTGCGCGGATCGGCCGCGTCGGGTGGCTGGCTGTTCCTGCGCACCGTGTCGTTGCGCGCGGCGTTTCTCGCGACCGTGTTCGCCGCGACCGCGCTGGGTACCGATGAGCTGGCCGGGTGGCAGGTCGCGTTCACGATCTTCTCGACCGCCTCCTTCGCGCTCGATGCGTTGGCGATCGCCGCACAAGCGCTCATCGGTCGGGGCCTCGGGGCCGGCGATGAGTCGTTCGTCCGTCGTGTACTCGGCCGCACCGTCGCGTGGGGGGTGTGGTTCGGCGTGATCGTGGGCGCCGCGATCGCGGCGCTGTCGGGCGGGATCGGACTCGTGTTCACCGGGTCACCCGAGGTCGCCGCGCTCGTGCAGCCCGCGCTTCTCGTGCTCGCGGCCGCGCAGCCGGTGTGCGGCGTGGTCTTCGTGCTCGACGGCGTGCTGATGGGAGCCGGCGACGTGCGCTACCTCGCGGCGGCGGGCGGCCTCAACCTCGTCCCGTACCTGCCGGCCCTCGCGGTGCTGTGGCTGGTGCATCCCACCGGGGCCGTCGGCCTGATGTGGCTCGCCGTCTGCTTCTTCGGCGTGTACATGCTGGCGCGGCTCGCGACGCTCGCCTGGCGCGTGCGGCGGCCGCAGTGGGTCACCGCCGGGGCATGAGCGGCCTGCGTGCTGTCACGCCCAGCGACGGCACCACTCGTACATCACGACGGCGGCCGCCGCGCTCGCATTGATCGAGCGCGTCGACCCGTACTGGGTGATCTCGACGACGGCGGATGCCGCCGCGACCGCCTCGGCCGACAATCCCGGCCCCTCTTGACCGAACAGCAGCACACAGCGTTCGGGCAGTTGGGCGCGATCGACCGGCAGCGAGCCGTCGACGTTGTCGACTGCGATCACGGGGATCGCGGCATCCTCGGCCCATGCGGTGAATGCGGCGACGTCCTCGTGGTGCCGCACGTGCTGATAACGGTCGGTGACCATCGCGCCACGACGGTTCCACCGCCGCTTGCCGATGATGTGCACCTCGGCGGCGCCGAACGCATTGGCGCTGCGCACGATCGAGCCGATGTTCATGTCGTGCTGCCAATTCTCGATGGCGACGTGGAACGGATGCCGGTGCTCATCGAGATCGGCCACGATCGCCGCCATCGTCCAGTAGCGGTAGCGATCCACGACGTTGCGTCGATCGCCGGTCGCGAGCAGCTCCCGGTCGTAGCGCGGATCATCGGGCCACGCCGGCGGGCCGCCCGGCCACGGCCCGACCCCGACGGGGAGCTGCGGCTCGGCCGCCGCATCCTCGAGCTCGGGGTCGGTGCGCTCGGTCATCGCTCCAGGCTACCGACCCTGATCGTCCGGCCTGCCGGCCGCCCTGCGTAACTCCGCCTGAGGGTGCCGGAAAGCGCGTCGCGCAGGCACTTCCCGCTACTCAGGCGGAGTTACGCGCACGCCGCCCCACCCCCCTGCAATATTTCGGCATGCCGAAATCTCTGGTAATTTTTCGGCATGCCGAAAAATCTCTCGCCCATGCTGGAGACGCCCGGTCGCACGGTCCGAGCCGCGCACAACGATGCCGCGCCGTCGCGAGCACGCCGTGCGGCATGGCTGCTGGGACCGGCGCTGGTCGCCGGCGTCGCCTACCTCGATCCCGGCAATGTCGCGAGCAACATGACCGCGGGGGCGCGCTTCGGATACCTGCTCGTCTGGGTCGTCGTGCTCGGCAACGCGATGGCGTGGCTCATCCAGTACCTGTCCGCCAAGCTCGGCATCGTGACGGGACGGAGCCTCGCCGAGACCCTCGGCGACCGCCTGCGCCATCCCTGGGCGCGCCGCGCATACTGGCTGCAGGCCGAACTCGTCGCCGTCGCCACCGACGTCGCCGAGGTGATCGGCGGTGCCGTCGCGCTCTGGCTGCTCTTCGGCGTGCCCCTGCCCGTCGGCGGCCTCATCACCGGGGCCGTCTCGATCGCGCTGCTGCTCATCCAGCAGCGCCGCGGAGCCCGCAGCTTCGAGTTCGTCGTGATCGGTCTGCTCGTGGTGATCTCGATCGGCTTCACCTACGGAGTCTTCATCGCCCCGCCGGATGCCGCGGGCGTCGCCGCCGGCATGATCCCTCGATTCGAGGGATCGGAGTCGGTGCTGCTCGCGGCATCCATTCTGGGCGCGACGATCATGCCGCACGCGATCTATGCCCACAGCGCCCTCGCCCGAGACCGTTTCTCCGCGGTCGGCGCGCGCGCCGCCGACCGCGCCGTCGCGACACCACGCCTGCTGCGCGCGACCCGCTGGGACGTGACGATCGCCCTGATCGTCGCGGGCACGGTGAACCTCGCGATCCTGCTGCTCGCCGCCGCCAACCTCGCCGGCGTCGAAGGCACCGACAGCCTCGAGGGCGCGTACACCGCGCTGTCGGCGGGCCTCGGTGGCGCCGTCGCGACGATGTTCGCGATCGGCCTGCTCGCGAGCGGTCTGGCGAGCACCGCCGTCGGCGCCTATGCCGGCGCGGAGATCATGCACGGCCTGCTGCGCGTGCGCGTGCCGCTGATCGCGCGGCGCCTCGTCACGCTGGTGCCGGCCATCGTGATCCTCGCGCTCGGGGCCGACCCGACCTGGGCGCTGATCCTCAGCCAGGTGGTGCTGAGCTTCGGCATCCCGTTCGCGCTCGTGCCGCTCGTCGCCCTCACTGCCCGCCTCGACGTGCTGGGGGTGCACCGCAACCGCTGGTGGACGACCCTTGCGGGTGTCGTCGCCTCGGTGTTCCTCATCGCTCTGAACGCACTGCTGCTGTGGCTCGTGCTGACGGGCCGATAGTCACGGCCGGTAGCCTGAGAGCGTGGCTGCGAACTCCGTCGCGATCGACGACTACCTGAAGACGATCTACCACCACACCGAGTGGCAGCCCGCGCCCATCACCTCGTCGCAGCTGGCGGCCGAGCTGAAGCTCGCCCCGTCGACGGTCACGGAGATGGTGCAGAAGCTCGTCGCACAGGGTCTCGTCGACCACCGTCCGTACGGGCCGGTCGCGCTCACCGAGCAGGGCCGGCTGCGCGCGGCATCCATCATCCGTCGCCATCGCCTGATCGAGACGTGGCTGGTGCAGGAGTTCGGCTACGCGTGGGACGAGGTGCACGACGAGGCCGAGGTGCTCGAGCATACGATCAGCGACCGCCTGCTCGCCGGCATCGCGGAGCGGCTCGGGCATCCTCGCTTCGACCCGCACGGCGACGCGATCCCGGATGCCGAGGGCAACGTCCACCGCCTGCCGTTCGTGCTGCTGTCGGCCGCCGAGCTCGGGCACGCGGGTGAGGTGCTGCGGGTCAGCGACCGTGACCCCGAGCTCCTGCGCGCGCTGGAGGGAGCGGGCATCGATGTGGGGCACCGCCTCGTGGTCGCGGGAGCCGACGTGGTCCGCGTCGACGACGGCGCGACCGTGACGCTGCCCGCCGGCGCGGCCGGTGCAGTCTGGCTGACCGCCTGACCCGGGTTGCCCCCCGCCGCCCCGGCGAGGCTGCCCCCTGCGCGAGGATGCCCCCCGCCGCGGGGATGTCCCAAAAGCCGTCCCCTCCGGGGCCTCCACACCGCACAATCTGGGACACGCCCCGCTATAAGTGGGACACGGTCGGGGGCGATGGGGGGCATCGCGACCGTGGCGCGGAGGGGCTGGCCGACAGCTTCAGCGCCGCCAGAGGCGCCGCGGACGGCTGGCCTTGAGGTAGGGCCAGGTGATGCCGGTCGCGTGCTCGCAGTAGTCCCAGAGTCGGGTCGCGATGTCTTCGCGCCGGGCCAGCTTGCTGGCTTGACCGAGCGCGGGCGGGCCGGCGACCAGTCGCGACGGCCCCCAGAACTGGCCACCGATCGCCTCCAGATCGACGAGCGCCCGGACGAGCGGCCACGCCCCGCGCTCCTTGGACTGCGTGATCGGAGCCTGCAGGTTGTCGACGAAGCGCGTCATCCGCGTGGGCTCGTTGATGCCCAGGATGCCGCGGGTGCGTCCGCTGATCGCGTACCCGGGATGGGCGACGAGGCTGGCGATCGGCACGTTCGCGGCCCGCAGGCGCCGATCGGCCTCGAAGCCGAGAGCGGTCGTCGCGACCTTCGACTGCACGTAGGCCCGCCACGGCGAGTAGTTCGTCGCCAGTTCCGGGTCGACGGGGTCGTAGTTGCCCATCGCGGTCGACATCGACCCGACCCACACCATGCGACCTCGACCGGCGGCGAGCGGTAGCAGCAGCTCGCCGGCGAGCGCGTAGTGGCCGAGGGCGTTCGTCGCGAAGACCACCTCGTGCCCGTCGGCGGTGGTCTCGCGGTGGCGCGGCGGGTGCACGACGCCGGCGTTCAGCAGAAGCCCGTGCAGCCCCGCGCGACCGCGCACCGTCGCGGCGGCGGCGCGTACGGAGCCCAGGTTGCTCGTGTCGAGCAGGAGGGTCGTGATCTCGGCATCCGGCACCTGACGGCGCACGGCGACGCGTGCGGTGGCCAGCTTGTTCGGGTTGCGCCCGGTCATGATCACGTGGGCGCCCGCCTCGGCGAGCTGCAACGACGCGAAGAAGCCGAGCCCAGCCGTCGACCCGGTGACGAGGTAGCGTCTGCCGGAGAGGTCGGGGAGCGTCGTCGGGTCCCAGTCGTCGCGTGCCACGCGTCGAGACTACGGCCGGATCGCCCCGCTAGGCTGGCCCCATGCGGACACGCGCCGATATCGAATGCTGGCTCACCGACATGGACGGCGTCCTCGTCCACGAGAACAAGCCGATCCCCGGGGCCGCCGAGCTTCTCGAGCAGTGGCGCGACGCGGGCACGCCGTTCCTCGTGCTGACGAACAACCCGTTCTACACACCACGTGATCTGAGCGCGCGGCTGCGCATCTCGGGGCTGGAGGTCCCCGAGGATCGCATCTGGACCTCCGCGCTGGCGACGGCCGAGTTCCTGCGCTCGCAGCACCCCGGCGGCACGGCATTCGTCATCGGCGAAGCGGGCCTGACGACCGCGCTCCACGAGGCGGGGTACGTCCAGACCGAGACGCAGCCCGATTACGTCGTGATCGGCGAGACGCGCAACTACTCGTTCGACCGCATCACCCAGGCGATCCGCTTCATCAACAACGGCGCACGCTTCATCGTCACCAACCCCGACGCCACCGGCCCGACCCCCAGCGGCATCGTGCCGGCGACCGGCTCGTTCGCCGCGCTGATCACCCACGCGACGGGCAAGGCCCCCTATGTGGTCGGCAAGCCGAACCCGATGATGTTCCGCTCCGCGATGAACCGGATCGGGGCCCACTCGGAGAACACCGGCATGATCGGCGACCGCATGGACACCGACGTCGTCGCCGGCATCGAAGCGGGCCTGCACACGATTCTCGTCCGCACCGGCATCTCCGACGACGCCGAGATCGAGCGCTATCCGTTCCGCCCCGACGAGATCGTCGACTCGGTGGCTGATCTGCTGGCCGATGAGCCGGCGGAGTCCGAGATGCCCGAGGGGCTGTGACGGAGCGCAGCTCCGGTCGGCGGGTCACCCTCACCGAGGTCGCAGAGAGGGCGGGTGTGTCGCGCTCGGCGGCCTCGTTCGCGCTGAACGGCCGCCTCGACCAGCGCCTGTCCGTCGAGACGATGGCCCGCGTCCGTCGGGCAGCCGATGAGCTCGGCTACCGCGCGAACGTCACCGCGAAGACCCTGCGCACCGGCCGCTCGGGCACGGTCGCCCTGGTATCGGACTTCGTCAGCTCGACCTCCTTCGCCAACTCGATGGTGCGCGGCGCGCTGGAGCGCCTGCGCGAGGCAGGGCTGCTGCTGTTCACCGTCGACACGCAGGGCGATGCCGAGATGGAGCGCCGCTTCCTCGACGATCTCGTCGCGCGCGACATCGACGGCATCCTGTACGCGTCGATGTTCACGCGGCGCGTGACGCCTCCGGCGTCCGCGCGGCACACCGCGCTGGTGCTCATGAACTGCGAAGCCGACGATGCGGCGATCAGCTCGGTCGTCCCCGACGAGCGCGCCGCGGGCGCGACGGCGGCCCGGCTGCTGCAGGAGGCCGGCCACGATCGCGACATCTGGTTCGTCGGCACGCTCGCGCCCGGCCGCACCGGCGGCAGCGCGTGGCACGAGTGGGGTCCGGTCGCGCTCCCCCGCCGACTGGAGGGCATCCGCGCTCAGCTCGCCGCCGCGGGCACGCAGCTCGCCGGCGAGGTCGCCGTGGACGACGACTGGACGGTGCACGACGGGCGGGATGCCGCGGAGCGTCTGCTCGCGTCAGGAGCGCGCCCGCGCGCGGTGATCTGCGTCAACGACGCGGTCGGGGTGGGCGTGTTCCAGGCCCTTCGACGAGCCGGACTGCGGGTACCGGACGACGTGTCCCTCGTCTCCTTCGACGGCGGTGTTCTCGCCGAGGCGACCGATCCGCAACTGTTCTCTCTGCGCCTTCCGCAGGCCGAGATCGGCCGGCGCGCCGCCGACCTCCTGCTCTCCCCCGATGAGGGCATTCGGCACGAGCTCGTCGAGATGCCGGTGAGCGGCGGCGGCACGATCGCGACGCCGCGCGCCTGACATCATCCGCGTCTGCTGAGTTTCCTCCGGCCGATTGTGCGATATCCACGCTTGCCCCGTTTGCTATATCGGTATAGCTTGAGTCTCGACGGCGGTGAAGCCCGCCGGGACCACCCACTGCCGCCCGCCTTCGTCACCCGCACGTACAAAGGAGTATGACCATGAGCGCACTCTCGGCTCGCCCCGCCCCGAACCCCTGGTGGGTGGGCTTCGTCTGCGGAATGGCGACCTTCGTCGACGCCGCCGCGACCACCGGCATCGGTGTCGCGCTCGTCCTCTTCCAGTCGTTCGTCCCCGGAACTCCGGGCCTCACGCCCGACCAGGTCGGCCTGCTGACGGGCGTGCTGACCGCGGGCGTCGCGATCGGCTCGCTCGTCGGAGGACGCCTGGCCGACCGATTCGGCCGTCGCCGTATCTTCCTGGTGACGATGAGCCTCATCGTGCTCGGATCGCTCACGCCGTTCTTCGGCGTCTCCTTCGGCCTTCTCCTGCCCGGCATCGCGCTGATCGGACTGGGCGTCGGCGCCGACCTCCCCGCGGCTCTCGCATCGATCTCCGAAGCGGCCACCGACCGCAACCGCGGCAAGATCCTCGTGTTCTCGAATCTGCTCGGCGGCTTCGGCATCCTGCTCGCGGTGCTCATCGGCATCAACTTCGGTCAGCTCGGCGAGGTCGGCGGACGCATCATGTTCGCGGCCTTCGGCGGCGTCGGTCTCGTCGTGCTGGCACTGCGCCTCACGATCCCCGAGTCGGCGGACTGGATCGCCGCCCGCGACGAGCGCCGCAACGGCGTGCAGACCGTCCGCGCCGAGCGCGGCCGTCTCCGCGACTTCGGGCGCCCGCAGTACCGCCGGCCGTTCGTGACCCTGCTCGTCTACTACACGCTCGCCTCGATCGCGATCAGCGTCGCCGGCAGCTTCGGCACCTTCGTGGCGGTCAACGTCGCCGGCATCCCGGTGAACGAATACCAGGGATGGACGCTGCTGGCGATGCCCGCCGCCATCCTCGGCGCCGTCTGGTTCATGGCCGTCGCCGACACGCGGTTCCGCATGAGCTACTACGTCATCGGGGCGATCGCCGTGGTCGTCGCGAACCTGGTGCCGGTGGTGTTCGGCTTCACCCTGCCCGCCCTGATCGTCTCGGTCGTCGTGACGACCTTCGCCGGCGCGTTCTGCTTCGAGACGATCATGAAGGTGTGGACGCAGGAGTCCTTCCCCACCATGCTGCGCTCCACGGCGCAGGGAACGGTCTACGCCGTCGCCCGCTTCGCGACCGCGGCGTTCAACGTCGTCACCCCCGCCCTGCTGCTTCTCAACCCGAGCGCCGTCTACGTCGCCGTCTCGGTGGTGGCCGCCGCAGGCTTCCTGATCGGGTGGATCGGGTTCCGGCGCGGTGTGACCAATGCGTTCGACGTCGAGGCGGACGTGGTCTCGGCATCCGAGGCGAACGCGTCTGCCGCGACACTGGCCCGCTGAACCGGCTTCCCCGACGAAAGAACACCCATGCGACTCGTCCCCTTCGAGACCACCGTCCGCTCGCTCACACTGCGGGGCACGCACTACCTTCCGGATGCCGCGACGGGCGCCGAGCCGGCACCGCGGCCGACCGTCGTGCTGCTGCACGGCTTCGGCGGATCGCGAGTGGAGACCACCGGCGTCTTCGTCGGGCTGGCGCGCGCGCTGGTCGCGGCCGGGTTCGGCCTGATCGCGTTCGATCGCGCGGGGCACGGCGAGAGCGACGGCGAGTTCTTCGACACGACGGCGTCGGGCGATATCGCCGACACGCTCGCCGTGCTCGGCGCCGTGCGAGAGAGTCCCGACGTAGATGCCGAGAACCTCCACCTCGTCGGCATGAGCCTCGGCTCCGTGATCGCCGCGGTCGTCGCGGCGGAGGCGGGAGCGGGCGGCATCCGCTCGCTGACGATGTGGTCGACGGCCGCCGTGTTCGTCGACGACATCCGCTCGGGACAGATCCAGGGGCGCTCGCTCGCCGCGCTCGACGGGCCGGACGGGTTCTTCGACTTCCTCGGGATGCGACTGGGCCCGGCGATGCGCGCCGACGCTCTCACGTTCGATCCGTATGCGCGAGCCGCGGCCTACGACGGCCCGGCCCTGCTGCTGCACGGCACGGCCGACTTCGTCCCGGTGCGCTACGCCCAGCGTTACGCCGAGGCGGACGTCTTCGGCGAGCGCGCCGAGGTCGTCGTCGTGGACGGCGCCGACCACGGCTGGGCGCAACTGCCTCAGCGTGACGAACTGATCGCACGCACCGTCTCCTTCATCCAGTCCCACTCCGAGAGGACCGCTTCGTGACCACCCCCCTGACCCCGTCCCGGATCGGCATCGGCGAGGTCGTGCGCCTCGGAGACGCCGAGGTGCTGCTCGAAGGGCACCTCGACGTCGATGACAGTCGCGGCATCCGCCCCCTGCGCCTGCCCCGCCGCACGTGGGCGCACTTCCCGCCGAACGGCGAGATCCTTCGCGCGATCACGGCCAACGCGAGCGGCGTGCGCGTGCGGTTCACGACGGCAGCGACCACGCTGAGCCTGACGATGCGGTGCACCCAGCTGCACTTCGCCGAGCTCGCCGGCCCGGTCAACGACGTGGTCGTGGAGGTCGAGGGCGAGCCGGTGCACGTCGTGCGCGCCCCCGTCACCGACATCCGTCGACTCTCGTGGATCGGGGATGCCGCGACCGACGAGCCCGCGAGCGAACCCGCGACGCTGGAGATCGCGCTCGGCGGCGCGGGCGGCCCAGGCCCGCGCACGGTGACCGTCTGGCTGCCGCAGGGGATGATCGTCGACCTCCTCGATCTTCGCGCCGACGCCCCCGTGGTCGCAGCGGAGCCCTCCCCGGCACCCGTCTGGATCCACCACGGCAGCTCGATCAGCCACTGCGTCGAGACGCCCTCGCCGACCGGGGTGTGGCCGGTGATCGCGGCGCGCACGAGCGATCTGTCGCTCATCAACCTCGGCTTCGGCGGGCAGTGCATGCTCGATCCGTTCGTCGCCGACACGATCGCCGCCACGCCCGCCGACGTCATCACGCTCAAGGTGGGCATCAACATCGTGGGCGCGCGCTCGTTCGATCAGCGCACGTTCACGCCCGCGGTGCACGGCTTCCTCGACCGGGTGCGCGCCGGTCATCCCGACACCCCGATCGTGCTGGCGTCGTCGATCCTGTGGCCGGGCAGTGAGGACACGCCGGGCCCCTCCGACGTGGAGTTCTTCGACGACGGGCATGTCCGTTGCTACGCCGCCGGGGACGCCGACGACGTCGCCCGCGGTGCGCTGACCATGACCGAGTCGCGGCGACAGCTTGCCGAGGTGGTGCGGGTGCGCGCGGCATCCGGTGAGCGGATCGCGTACCTCGACGGGCTGAGCCTGTACGGCGCCGACGACCAGGAGCGGTACACGCTGCCCGACAGCCTGCATCCCGACACGGAGCTGTATGCCGAGATCGCCGCGCGCTTCTCCGCCGCCGTGTTCGGTGCCGACGGGCTCGTGCCGCGCGCCGGGCTAGGCTGAGACTGCCCGACTCCGCGCGGGCGGAGGAGACATCGTGAACGCGACCGAGCAGACGCTGCTGTTCGCCTCGACCGGCGTGGTGCTGGTCGGGACGCTGGTGGTGTTCGTCGTGCAGTTCATCCGCGGTCGCGGGCGCGACGGCGGCGACGGGAGCAACCAGTGATCGCCATCGTCTTCGTCGTGACCGCGATGGCGCTGCTGATCGTCGCACTCGTGCTCTTCGTGCGGGGCCGCCGCGATGCGCCGCAGGGAACCCCGCTGCCCAACGGCCGCGGCATCCTCCTGCTCACCCTCGCCGGCCTCGTGCTCGCGCTGGCGTCGCAGCTGCCCGTCTTCCACTGATCGACTCTCTGAACAGCCTAGGAGTTGCAAGCGATCCGCTTGCACCGGGAGCTCACGAACACGGGGCTACAGCCCGTAAAGGAACCGCTGAAGGTAGCCACACTCGCCCCACAGCAGTTCCATTCTCCCATCCGGCCGAGATCGCTTGCACGGCCGCCGTGCTCGTGAGTTCTAGCACCGGACGCGACAATCCAGTCACAGGAATCCGAAGATCTCCGACCTCTGGCCACGCACGCCCAACTATGGTCGCAACGCTCCATACGAATAGCCAAAAGGGCGGAGATTTGATTGAGCTCGCAAAAATGGCGGGCTAGCGTCAAATCGGTCTCTCTCGAATCGGAAGGAGAAATACCCATGAAGATGCTAAGAGATCAGCGAAGAGCATCGCTCTGGCCGCTCTCGTTCTCTGCCGTCGCGTTGACGATTGCGGGGTTACTGACGCCGGCCTCTGCCACCGCGGCAGATACCGATTTCGATCCCGGCAGAATTGTCGCCGAGGCAGGCTTGCTGGCCTCGAAGCCATCCGAGGCAGGCCAACTGCGACAAGCAACTTCATCTCAGATTGCCGATCCGACAAACCCCACCACCGGGGGTGCCTTCGCATCTGTGCGCGAGGTGGAGGTCAAGGCACTGTCAAGTTCGGCGAGAACATCCCGCGACGGGTTCACCAGCTTGGTCGATGAGTCCGGGGAGTTCGGTTACGTAGAGGGGCGCAACTCTGCGGGTTTGAACGCCGCGTTCGCGGTGATTCGCTCAGCACAAGCGCCCTCAAGCTACCAGTTCTCCGTCGTCGGCGAGGAAGGTCTCTCGCTCGAGCTAAACACTGACGGAACCATCCTCGTAAAGGACTCTGCTGGCAATGTTGTCAACTACCTGCAAAGAGCATGGGCCACAGATTCCACAGGAAAGCAGTTGCCGACAAGTTACACCGTCAGCGGGAATGTCATCACTCAGAACATTGATATCAGCAATGCATCGTTCCCGGTGATCGCAGACCCGTCCTACGGTTGCGGAGTCGGGTGGTGCTCGATTTACTTCAACAGAAGTGAGACCCACGATTGGGCTACGGGCGGCGTGCTCGCGCTGGGCGGCGCGGCAGCAGCATGCGGGTTGGGTGGCCCCGTCGCCATCGCTGCCTGCGGCGTGGCCGCGGGAGCAATCGGCGCGACGGCTGTCATTGCCGACAATCACGGTCAGTGCGTAGGATTCTTGTTCACACCTGCGGGCTACAACCCGTTCGTCCACAGTGACGAACACTGCACGTGATCGATGGGACGACCCACCATGAACAACAATTCGAACCCACCCGTTTTCTGGACAAGCTTCGCGATCATGATGATTGTTGTGGTCGGCGGAGGAATCGTCTTTGCGATGTCGACGCAACAATACGTCATTGCGTTCGTGTTGCAACTCCTCTTCGCTACCGCTTGGGTGTCCTTCTTCTATCGTTACCGTCCACGACGAGCGGGTCGACACAACAACGCTTGACATAATGGGGTTCCGATAGCATTTGCGCTTCGGAACCCCATTCCGATTCGCTTGACGGGCCAAAGGGACCTGTGCCCGCCAACCTTCTGGTGCCGTCGCGCGGCAGTTGCACGCCGGCACGACACACAATCAGTTCGCGCATCTGGCGGCGCTGATCGGATTGCCGGATCTCAGGTGATGGCGCGCGTGTCGTCACTGATCGTTTGCGCGGGTAGCCAGAGGGTCATCCGCAGCTCTTCGTCGGGCAGGTGAAGCACCTCGTAGCGCCAGGCCACGACCTCGCCCGCGGCCGTGCGCACGTGCGTGATCGCGGCACGCCGTTGTTGCACGAGATGCTCGGCCCACCAGCCGGAGAACAGCGGACTCGCCGCACTCAACTCCGCGACCAGCGCCTGCAGCGCAGGATCGTGGAGGTCGTCGGCGTTGGCGGCGCGAAGGTGAGCAACCGCGCCGCGGGCGAGGTCCTCCCACTCGACGAAGGTCTCGCGCGCCCGGGCGTCCGTCATCAGGTAACGGCACGTGTTCCGCTCACCCGGTTGCCGCTCGGCGAACCCTCGGTACAGGGCGAGGCCCTCGGCGTTGGCGGCCACCATGTTGCTCACCGATCGAGCACATACGCCGGGCGCGGAGACACACCGCGTCGACCAGCGCCGTCATCCGCGCGGCCAGCTCCAGATCGCCGGTGTGCTCGTCGCGCGGCGGAGCCGACATCGCGTCGCGCAAGCGGAAGACGTGGCGCCTCTCGTCGTCCGACAGGTGCAACTGGCGCGCCAGCGCGTGGATCACCGCATCGCTCGGGCGCAGCTCCCGCCCCTGTTCCAGTCAGACGTAGTAGTCGACGCTGATGCCGGCCGCAGCGGCCACCTCTTCGCGGCGCAGCCGCGAGATGCGTCGCCGCCCCACATCGGCTTTCGGAGAGGGATCGAGTGCGGCATCCGTGCGTCGTGCGCGGAGGAAATCGCCGAGTTCGCTGGACATGTCGCTTCTTCCTCGGCGTGTGGGCGGCTGGGCGGGTGCACGACTCCTAGGAGAAGTGCGCTCTCTGGCCCGCCGGTCGCGTCCGCGAAAGTGGGTCGTGGCAACTCTCGCGTGAAAGGTCATCTTATGGCGACGTATACCCATGGTCACGATGAGTCGGTGCTGCGCTCGCACCGCTCCCGCACGGCAGAGACCTCGGCCGCCTACCTTCTGCCGCTCCTCACCCCGACCGACCGTCTTCTCGACGTGGGAGCCGGGCCGGGCACCATCACGGTCGACCTCGCCGAGCGAGTCGCCCAGGTCACTGCGACCGAGGTCGGCGAAGCGGAGCTCGACCTCACTCGCGCCACCGCCGTACAGCACGGGGCGCAGAACATCGACTTTCGCACCGCCGACGTGCACGCGCTCCCCTTCGCGGACGACACGTTCGACGTGACCCACGCGCATCAGGTTCTGCAGCATGTGGGCGATCCCGTCCAGGCGTTGCGCGAGATTGCGAGGGTCACCAAGCCCGGCGGCATCGTCGCGGTGCGCGACAGCGACTACGCCGGCTTCTGCTGGTGGTCGCAACTGCCGGCGCTCGACCACTGGCTCAGCGTCTATTACGCGGCCGCCCTCGCCAAGGGAGGAGAACCGGATGCCGGGCGGCGCCTGCTGTCGTGGGCCCACGCGGCGGGCCTCCGCGACGTGCGGGCCACCTCGAGCACCTGGTGCTACGCAACCGCCGCGGACCGCGCCTGGTGGGGCGGGACGTGGGCCGACCGCATCCTGAACTCCGCCATCGCTCCGCAGCTCACCCGGTCGGGCATCGCCACGACGGCAGAACTCCACGAGATCAGCGACGCATGGCGGGAGTGGGCCGCGGACGACGACGGCTGGATCTCGCTGCTGCACGGCGAGATCATCTCCCGCGTGCCGCCTGCCGCGGGCTGAGGAAGGCAGAGAGCCTCTGATCAAGCAATCAGCCTTCTCCCGGCCGCCGCCGCGCCCCTCTCTGCTCGCGTTTGCCCTGCGCGAAGGCGCCAATCACCGCCTGCGACTAGACCGGTACCCCGGACCAATCCCTCACACAGAACGGCATCCCGACAGTCAGGGCCTCGGAGCCTGTGGAGGCTCGTCGTGCCTCGACCGCGTTCCCGTCCCTGGGTGACGGTCCTCCTCCACCGCTATCCCAGCGGCGAAGCGTTGAGAGCTGCGGCGTCGGACGCCCACAGTTCAGAAGCGCGGTCCCCTCACTCTTCGAAATCCGCACCTCCGTCAGCTGCCCAACGTGACCGATCCGCTTCTAGCTGTTGTGCAAGCTTGCCGCGGTGCGCGGTCTTCTCTGCGGCAGAGTGATAGCTGAAAGATCTGCCGATAATGTCAAGGATGAGGTCTCTCAGGGATAGGCGATCAGCTTGACGGACGCGATCACGAACGTAGTCGGCGATCATCAGAGTAAGAAGAAAGTTCCGGATCACCCAAATATTCCCCCGCTTTTCGAGGAGATCGCGAAGTTGATCTATCCAGCCCGGTTCTTTAACCGCAACCAGCATGAACGCACTCGCAACGGTCAGATCCAGTCGCGCTTCTGATTTTGCGGCTTTTACGACCCGCGCCAGAGGAACTAATAGACGCCGCGATGCGAGGGACTCATTGACGCCGCCGTATGCGAGAGCCGCAGGGAAGATCCTCGCGATCTCTGCGATCGAATCCTCAATGCCTATCTGCACCTCAGCCGGGTCACCCTTTTGAGATTCGAGTCTAAGCTGCATGACGCTAGAGGCTACGTCGCGAACGAATCCGACGAACTCCGGATCCTTTTCGAGGGTGCTCATCAGAAGACCCCAGTGTTGAAGTACATTCTGCAGAACCTCGCGCTTCTTTTCGCCATCTTCGATCTGATCGGAGTCCCGTAAAACTACCGAAACGAGCTCGAGGATCCTCATCAACCGCAAGCCAAGCGGGAGCTCCTCATGCTGGGTCGTGGGGAAAGGAGTCTCATCAACATCTTCCGTAATCTCCAGAAGATCCAGAGAGCGCTCGCGCAGCCGCCTCCGGGCTGGATCAGCCAGGCGGTCTTCGGCCGCTGCTGCGACGTCTGGCTGAGGACGCTGCTGAATTTCAGCATAAACACCTCCCACTTCCGTCGACCATTCATCATCAGCGAGGAGAGCATCAAGCCGGGACAGAAGATCGACGTCGTGTCGGTTCAGGGCAGAATAGTCGGCGAGGATCGCCGAGTAATACAAGGGGTCGCTGAGTAAATGCTCAAGAAAGTCCGCATCCTGCACGGCACGCTTGGCCGCGAAGAGGTGGAGGAAGCTTGAGCGAGCGAAAACGATACGGCCATCGGTCCGCCGGAGAATGCGCCGATCTACGAGGCTTTGGAGGATTTCTGCGGCGGACTCTTTCCACGATAGACGGGCCAGAGATTCCTCGAAGACGCGAGTGGCGTCTGACTCGGAAACGCCGCCCGTGTTCTCCAAAACGAAGTGCCTTGCAAAGAGCGACAGGAGCGCCTCGCGCGAACTCTGATCCATGCCCAGGCGTGCATCCTCGTGTGGGTCGCCTCGGCCAAGCAACGCACCCATGTAGTCGTCGAGGACTGTCGTCTGGGAGGCATTCGCTGTGAGTGACGTGCCCCTGACTACTACAGAAATCAGCAACCCGACGGTCAACGGCGTCCGCGAGAGACTTTCATTGGTGAGCACATTGACGACGCGCTCAGCTACCGCCTTGTAGCGCAGCGGAGCCGCCACCTTCGCATACGCTTCGACGTCGCGGCTACTAAGTCGCCCGAGGTACCGAAGCGTTGGCGCCAACCCGACCGCCTTTAGACGTTCAACCACATCATCTTCGGAGCCCAGCGCGCACGTCAGTATTCTCACGACCGCCCCGCTCGAAGCGATGTCACTGATAGCACGGTCGCTAACCTTCGTGACATAGGGGCTGAAATCATGAACGGTCAGCACATGCGACGGCAATTCGTCATTTTCTCCGGTGACCCATCCATGGGCTCGAGCGTTATTCCGGACGAGACGGGTTAGGGGACTCGGCCCGGCGCCGACCTGCCGAAATGACACGCTAATAGGTGCCGCTCCGCCAAGGTGCGTAGCGGCTTGATATGCGACCCAGTTCGCCGCTGTACTCAAGCCCGATCCTTCATCGCCAACCAGGAGCACGACGTCAGAAGTGTGTGCGTCGTTGAACGGATCAGACCGTTCAATTCTGGTCTCGGTCCTATCCCGTCGTGAGCGAATGTACTCGGCGTGCGGAACGGGCAACAGAATGGGCGGCAGTACAACATCGGCCACCGACAGCTGGTCGGCCTGTTCAAGCGGCTCAGCAAGGATGGAGTCCGCAACCATACTGTCGGCAAGCTCCATACAAGCGGCGCCGGCCAAGTCCCGAACGATTCCGGCGGCGGAGACGGGTGCGGCTAGGCTGAGCCCGCCGAGCGACAAGAGAAAACTAGCTAGATCCTCATGCCGCTCCCCATATGAAACTGGAATGATGTGATCACCAGCGTGCCTCTGTCGGAGGTTTTCAAGCTCGCTTTCTCGGCACAATCTGAAATGGTTAACCCCGCTCACACCGAAGGTGCGGCTATGGAGCTCGATCAGTCGGGAGAAGTTCGGGTCGGAGAGCCCAGCTCCGTAACCCACGTAGACCATCGACTTGAGAAAGGAGACCGAGCGCTGGAGCATCTGCGCCGCTTCCGCCGCGAGGAGGCGATCGTAGTCAGCCGCGGAGAGAATCACCGATTCTGGGGCCGTCCAGACACCGTGGAGGTGACCAATATCACGCGAAGCCCCCGACATAATCTCCTGCATATCAGCCGTGTCCTGCCAAGTAGCAGCCCTGCGGTCATCCGTCGCAAGCAACGTGTCGTAGTTGGTCGTGAGTATTGGGAACGGAAGCGACCTCAACGCATCGCCGACTGAGGCGTGCGCCACCGGAAGCTGGCCAATGTCCTCCGACAGCCACTTCATAAAGCCAGCGACGCCCACGCCGTCGAACTCTTGTCGAATCCGATCCGCTGCTTGAAGCACCGTCGCTAGATCGTCGTCGTCGAACCCAAATGCGAGGTTTCGACGGAGATTGTCCACTAGTGCGGGACTCGAAAAGCCATCTAGGCGCTCGACACCGGATTCGAGCAGCCCCCGCCAGGTCGCGGTGCTGGTTCCGCTGATCGCGGCGCTAACCCCAGTGCCAGCGACCAGTACTATGTTTCCGCTGTTGGCCGCGTTGGCAAGTCTCTGATCCACTGATCCCTCGTTTGATTGCGGTTCGCAATCCACGGAGGATCGCAGTGAGCCACATTCTCACGACTCTTTGCTACCGTTTGCAACCCACAACTGCGGCGAGGAGGACCTGGAAGGCGGGGCTCACGTCCGAACCCCCTCCTAGGCCAACTTGTTTACTGGGCCTGCAGTCCCAGGTCGTCGAGGTCGATGATCGAGCGCCACTCATAGCCGGCGGCCTCGACCGCGGCCTGCGCGCCGGTCTTGCGGTCGACGACCGTGACGACCGCCACGATCTCGGCACCGGCAGCCGCGACGACCTCGACGGCCTTCAGGGGCGAGCCGCCCGTCGTGGAGGTGTCCTCGACGATGACGACACGCTTGCCGGTCACCTCGGCGCCCTCGATCTGGCGACCGCGGCCGTGGTCCTTCGGCTCCTTGCGCACGACGAACGCATCCACGGGCGTGCCGGTGGCGACCGACGCGTGCATGACGGCGTTCGCGATCGGGTCCGCGCCCAGGGTGAGGCCGCCCACGGCATCCACGTTCAGGTCCCGCACCGCATCGAGCACGAGGCGCCCGATCGCGGGAGCCGCGCGGTGGTCGAGCGTGAGCTTGCGCATGTCGACGTAGTACGTCGCCTTCTTGCCGCTGGAGAGCGTGAAGTCGCCGTGGAAGACGGCTTCGGCGGCGATGAGGTCGACGAGGGCGCGACGCTCGGACTCGAGCTCGGGCGTGGAGGCGGCGGTCATGCTGAAGAGTCTACGGAAGCGAAGAACCGGGATTATTTCCGCAGCATCTCTGCCCGCGGCATCCACCCCGCACCCTAGAGTCGGGAACGTCACCCGGCGCGGTGCCCGGGCGATCCCGGGCGCTGCGGCCGACCGGATCGAAGGAGCACCATGGCCCGTATCGGCATCGTCCGCGAGCGCCCCGGCGAGACCCGCGTCGCCGCCTCCCCCACCACCGTCGGCAAGATCCGCGCGCTCGGCTACGACGTGAGCGTCGAGGCCGGCGCCGGCGCCGCATCGTCGTTCCCGGATGCCGCGTACACCGCCGCCGGCGCCGCCATCGCCACCCGCGACGAGGCCTGGGGCGCCGATGTCGTCCTGTCGGTCGCGGCCCCCACGGATGCCGAGATCGCGCTGCTGCAGCCGGGGGCGACGCTCGTCGGCATCCTGAGCCCCGCGCTCAGCCCCGACCTGCTCGCCGCCCTCGCCGCCCGCGGTGTCACGGCCCTCGCCATGGACGCCGTGCCCCGCATCTCGCGCGCGCAGTCGATGGACGTGCTCAGCTCGATGGCCAACATCGCCGGCTACCGCGCGGTCGTCGAGGCCGCGAACGAGTTCGGCCGCTTCTTCACCGGACAGGTCACCGCCGCCGGCAAGGTGCCGCCCGCGAAGGTGCTGGTCGCCGGTGCCGGCGTCGCCGGTCTGGCCGCGATCGGCGCCGCCTCAAGCCTCGGCGCGATCGTGCGCGCCACCGATCCCCGCCCCGAGGTCGCCGACCAGGTCGCGTCGATCGGCGGCACCTACCTCGAGGTCGTCGTGCCCGACGAGCAGAAGGAGGTCTCGGCCGACGGCTACGCCAAGGCCACCAGTGCCGCCTACGACGCCGCGGCCGCCAAGCTCTACAGCGACCAGGCCGCCGACGTCGACATCGTGATCACGACGGCGCTCATCCCGGGCCGCGCCGCCCCGCGCCTGCTCACGGCCGCCGACGTCGCCGCGATGAAGCCCGGCAGCGTCATCGTCGACATGGCCGCGGGCCAGGGCGGAAACGTCGAGGGCTCGGGGCGGGCCAGCGCATCGTCACCGACGGTGGCGTCATCATCCTCGGCTACACCGATCTCGCCGGCCGCCTCCCTCAGCAGGCGTCGCAGCTCTACGGAACCAACCTGGTGAACCTCCTCGCTCTCCTCACCCCGGGCAAAGACGGGCAGCTCGCGATCGACGACACCGACGTCGTGCAGCGCGCCGTCACCGTCACGCGTGACGGCGCCGTCACCTGGCCGCCGCCTCCCGTGCAGGTCTCTGCCGCGCTGACGAAGCCCGGGACGGATGCCGCGGCATCCACTCCCGCGCCGGCCGCCAAGAAGGGGCTCTCGGCGGGAGCGAAGACCGGCCTGATCGTCGCCGGCGTCGCCGCACTGTTCCTCGTGTGCGCCGTCGCGCCCGCACCCCTGCCGCAGCACATCCTCGTGCTCACGCTGTCGGTCGTGATCGGGTTCTACGTCATCGGCAAGGTCGCCCACGCCCTGCACACTCCACTGATGAGCGTGACCAACGCGATCAGCGGCATCATCGTCGTCGGCGCCATGAGCCAGATCGTCGTGCCGAACCCCGTCGTGCAGGTGCTCGCGGCGATCGCGGTGCTCCTGGCATCCATCAACATCTTCGGAGGCTTCGCGGTGACCCGTCGCATGCTCGCCATGTTCCAGAAGGGTGACCAGAAGTGACCATCGTCGCCACCTCCGAGACGGCCGGGGCCCTCGCGCTCGCCCAGTCCGTCTCGACGGCCGCCTACATCGTCGCGGCCCTGCTGTTCATCCTCGCCCTCGCCGGCCTCAGCAAACAGGAGACTGCCCGCCGCGGCGTCGTCTACGGCATCGTCGGCATGACGATCGCCCTCCTCGCCACCCTCGTGCTCGTCGTCGCGAACGGCACCCTCGCGTCGGAGGGTGCGACCGCCGCGCTCGGCATCGGCCTCCTCGTCGCCGCGGTCCTGGTCGGCGGCGCCATCGGGCTGTGGCGGGCGCGCGTGGTCGAGATGACCGGCATGCCCGAGCTCATCGCCCTGCTGCACTCCTTCGTCGGCCTCGCGGCCGTGCTCGTCGGCTGGAACGGCAGCCTCTACGCCGAAGGGTTGCCGGAGGAACTGGTCGGCATCCACCACGCCGAGGTGTTCATCGGCGTCTTCATCGGCGCCGTGACCTTCACGGGGTCGATCGTCGCCTTCCTCAAGCTCTCGGGCCGGATGTCGTCGAAGCCGCTCATGCTGCCCGGCAAGAACGCCCTCAACATCGGCGCCCTGGCACTGTTCGTCGTTCTGACCGTCTGGTATGTCGCGACCCCGTCGATCTGGCTGCTCGTCGCCGTGACCGTGCTGGCCCTCGCGCTCGGCTGGCACCTGGTCGCCTCGATCGGCGGCGGCGACATGCCGGTCGTCGTCTCGATGCTCAACAGCTACTCCGGCTGGGCCGCGGCCGCGGCGGGCTTCCTCCTCAACAACGACCTCCTGATCGTCACCGGCGCCCTCGTCGGCTCGTCCGGTGCGTACCTGTCGTACATCATGTGCAAGGCCATGAACCGGTCGTTCCTCTCGGTGATCGCAGGCGGCTTCGGCATCGAGGCGCCCCGAAGTGCCGACGCCGAAGAGGGCGAACACTACGAGACGGATGCCGCGGCTGTCGCCGAGCTCCTCCGTGACGCGCGGTCGGTCATCATCACCCCCGGCTACGGCATGGCCGTCGCCCAGGCGCAATACCCAGTCGCCGACCTCACGAAGCGGCTGCGCGAGCGCGGCGTCGAGGTGCGCTTCGGCATCCATCCCGTCGCCGGACGCCTGCCGGGCCACATGAACGTGCTGCTGGCCGAGGCCAAGGTGCCCTACGACATCGTGCTGGAGCTCGACGAGATCAACGACGACTTCGCCGACACGGATGTGGTGCTCGTCATCGGGGCGAACGACACGGTCAACCCCGCCGCCGCAGAGGACCCGGGCTCGCCCATCGCGGGCATGCCCGTGCTGCACGTGTGGGAGGCCCGCAGCGTCGTGGTGTTCAAGCGGTCGATGGCCTCGGGTTACGCCGGGGTCCAGAACCCCCTGTTCTTCCGCGACAACACGCAGATGCTGTTCGGTGATGCCAAGCAGCGGGTGGAGGACATCCTGCGGGCGCTCTGACCCGCACCCGCGTGCACAACTCCGCCTGAACGGCGCCCATCCCGGCTGCGAAGGCACCGAGGCCACGCTGAGCAGGAGTTGTGCACGCGGGCGCCCCGTGACGGCCACGTCGGCGGGGGCCAATACGCTGGATGCCATGCGCATCGCCACCTGGAACGTCAACTCGATCCGCGCCCGCGTCGTCCGCACCGTCGACTTCGCCGTCCGCGAGGGCATCGATGTGCTCGCGATGCAGGAGATCAAGTGCAAGCCCGAGCAGTTCCCGTACGAAGCGTTCGAAGACGCGGGCTACACCGTCGAGGCGCACGGGCTCAACCAGTGGAACGGGGTCGCGATCGCCAGCCGTGAGCCGATCGAGAACCTGCAGGTCGGGTTCCCGGGCATGCCCGGCTTCGCGAAGGGTCACGACGGCCCCGGCGCTCCACTCGAGGCCCGCGCGCTCGGCGCCACGATCGGCGGCGTCGAGGTGTGGAGCCTCTACGTGCCCAACGGGCGCGGCCTCGAGGACCCGCACTACCGCTACAAGCTCGACTGGCTGGAGGCCCTCCGCGGCTACACCGCCGACACGCTCGCCGCCGACCCCGACCGGGCGCTGGCGCTCACCGGCGACTTCAACATCGCCCCGACGGATGCCGACAACGGCGACCCCACCGTCATCGAAGGCGTGACCACCCACGTCTCCCCGCCCGAGCGCGCCGCCTTCCAGGCGCTCCTGGATGCCGGCTTGGCCGACACCGTCCGCCCCCTCGTTCCCACGGGGTACACCTACTGGGACTACAAGCAGCTGCGCTTCCCCCGCAACGAGGGCCTGCGCATCGACTTCATCCTCGGCTCGCACGCGTTCGCCGACGCGGTGACCGCGGCATCCATCCACCGTGACGAGCGCAAGGGCGAGATCCCCAGCGACCACGTCCCCGTCGTCGTCGACCTCGACCTCGACGGCTCGGACGACGACGACCGCCCCATGATCTGGTGACCGGGCGAACTCAGGTCATGTCGCCCGTGACGACGTCACCGTCGGGGGCGTAGCGCAGCAGAAGCGTGCCGGTCGGTCCCGACACGGCGGGTGCGATCAGCCGCAGCCGTGCCGGTGCCGCGCCGTCCGGAAACACCTTCTTGCCCTGACCGAGCACCACCGGGTGCACCCACAGCTTCAGCTCGTCGTACAGACGGGTGCGAAGCAGCGTATGCGAGAAGTCGACGCTGCCGATCACGTGCACCTCGGCGTGGCGATCGCGCAGCGCATCCACGGCCGCCGCGACCTCGGCGTCCGAGCCGGTCAGCACGCTGGTGCCCGCCCATTCCGGGTCGACACCGGCCCGGGTCGCCACATACTTCGGGATGGCATCGAAGTGCCGACCGATGAACCCCTCCGGCCCGTCGGTGTGATGCGGCCAGTACCCGGCGAAGATGTCGTAGGTGCGTCGGCCGAGCAGCAGCGCGTCCATCCGGCGGATGCCGCTGCCGACGTCCTCGCCGATGACGGCGTCCTCGAACGGCGCCTGCCAGCCGCCGAACGGGAACCCGCCGCTGGTGTCTTCGTCGGGGCCGCCCGGTGCCTGGGCGACGCCGTCGAGCGTCGTGAACAGGTCGATGACGATCCGCCCGCGCATCACGACGCCTCCGCCGGAGGGCCCTGCTCGGCGGCGACGGGGTCCATGTAGAGGAAGCCGAGGCTGTTGCCATCGGGGTCGTCCAGGTCACGGCTGTACATGAAGCCGTAGTCCTGAGCGGGGTGCGGCTCGGTGCCACCGGCAGCCAGGCCCGCCTCCACGATCGCGTCGACGTCGGCGCGTGAATCTCGGGAGAACGAGAGCGAGGCCTGCGCCCACTCCCTGGGCTCTCCGACGGGCTTCTCGGTGAACGTGGCGAAGAACTCCCGCCGCAGCACCATGAAGAAGATGTCGTCCGACCAGACGACGCACGCGGCGTTCTCGTCGGTGAAGTTGGGGTTGATGGCGCAGCCGAGCGCCCGGTAGAAGGCGACGCTGCGCTCGAGGTCGTTCGTCGGAATGTTCACGAAGATGCTCGTCATACCCAGAGCATGCACCCCCGGCACGATGAGGTCGAGACCCTCTCCCTCTCAGGGGGGATGCCGCGGCATCCGGCTGCCCCTAGCGTGGAAGGATGAGCTCCGCCGCCCTCGTCCGCACGACCACGCCCGCGCAGCGTCGCAACGATGTGTGGCTCGCGCTCGCACTGTTGATCAGTGCCGTGATCAGCGCGTGGCTGGGCACGGTGGCAGGCTTCTACGGCGAGAACACCCCCGCCTTCGGCTGGGCGCTCGTGTACGTCGCCGCCCTCACTCTCCCTCTGGCCCTGCGCCGGCGCTTTCCCGAAGCGACGCTCATCGTCGTCGCGCTCGCATTCTTCGTCGGTGTCTCGGTACGCATCCCGGAGATCTACGTCGGCAACGTGGCCCTGTTCATCGCCATGTACACCGTCGGGGCGTGGGTGAGCGACCGCCGGCGCGCAACCGTCGTGCGGCTCGCGGTGATCGCGGGCATGTTCATCTGGCTTCTCGTGGTGACCTTCCAGAGCGCGATCGATCCGGACGGCGACGGGCCCTCCCGGGCGGGCCTGTTCTCCCCGTTCGCCGCGTACATGATCATCCAGTTCCTCGTGAACGCGGCCTACTTCGGCGGCGCGTACTTCTTCGGAGAGCGCGCCTGGGCCGACGCCCGTGCGCGCGCGGTGCTCGAAGAGCGCACCGCCGAACTCGAACGCGAACGCGAGATCACCGCCGCCCAGGCGGTCGCCCTGGATCGCGTCCGTATCGCCCGTGAACTGCACGACGTCGTCGCCCACCATGTCTCCGCCATGGGTGTGCAGGCAGGGGCCGCGCGCACGGTGCTGGACCACGACGCGGCGGCGGCGCGCGAGGCACTGGTCACCGTCGAGTCGTCCGCCCGCGACGCGCTCACCGAGCTGCGCCAGCTGCTCGAGACCCTCCGCACCCCCGACGCCGACACCCCCGCCGCCTCGACGGTGCGCCTGCAGTCGATCCCCGACCTCGTCGCACACGCGAACGACAACGGCATGCCCACGACGTTCGCGGTGGTCGGTGACCCGATCGATCTGCCCGAGCTCGTGCAGGTGAACCTGTACCGCATCGCCCAGGAGGCGCTCACCAACGCGCGGCGTCACGGAGGTCCGGATGCCGCGGCCGATGTCCGGCTGCGATTCGACGACGACCACGTCGAGCTGGAGGTCGCCAACCGCGGCCGCGCCCAGGTGGCCGGGCGCACGGGACTCGGCATCGTCGGCATGCGCGAGCGTGCAGCCGCATCGGGCGGCACCCTCGAGGCGGGTCCGCGCACCCGCGGCGGCTTCGTCGTTCGGGCGCGGGTACCCGCCAGACTCGGCACGACGAGAATCGCGCCCCCGACACCGGTCAGCGCGGGGCCGCGATGAGCGCGCCGGTGCGGGTGCTGCTCGTCGACGACCACGCCGTGATGCGGGCGGGGTTCCGCATGATCCTGGAGGCCCAGAGCGACATCGTGGTCGTCGGGGAAGCCGGGACGGGCGCTGAGGCCGTGGCCGCCGCATCCTCGCTGCACCCTGACGTGATCTGCATGGACGTGCAGATGCCGGACATGGACGGACTCGAGGCGACCCGACGGATCGTGGCCGACCCGTCGATCGACGCGGTCGTGGTCGTGGTGACCACTTTCGACCGTGACGACTATCTCTTCCAAGCCCTGCACGCGGGCGCGAGCGGCTTCCTGCTCAAGAACGCCGGTCCGGAAGAACTCGTCACGGCGGTGCGCGTCGCTGCCGCGGGCGATGCCCTGCTGGCGCCGGCCGTGACCCGCCGCGTCATCGAGCGCTTTGCGGCATCCGCCCGCGACACCGACACCGGGGTCGCCGCCGCGCCGTCATCGGCGCAGCCGCCGGCATCATCGGCGCCGGAGCGGACAGCTCCGCCCGTCGAGCTCACCGAGCGCGAGCGCGAGGTGCTGCGTCTGCTCGCCGAGGCCTACAGCAACGCCGAGATCGCCGCCGCCCTGTTCATCGGCGAGGCGACCGTCAAGACGCACGTGTCGAACGTGCTGCAGAAGCTCGGAGCGCGAGACCGCGTGGCCGCCGTGGTCTACGCACACCGGCACGGCATGGTCTGAGCCGACACGGTCGACGCACACCGCCCGCGAGGCGCGGTCGGTGGTGAGGCCTCGTCAGCGAGCGGCGACCGGGATGGAGCCGGTGGTGGCCGTCGTCGCGGCGCGCGCCAGGCGCTCGCGCAGCGAGACCAGGGTCGCGTCGGGACGCCACAGCACCACGAGGCTCCAGCCGAACATGCCGACCAGCAGCACGTTGCGGGCGAGCAGCACACCGGCCGCGAACGGATGCGCGTCGATGAGCGGGAGGTAGAGCACCGGGAACACGAGCGTCGTCAGGAAGCACGTGACCGCGAGCCAAACGGCGATCGACGTCCAGGCCTTGCGGTCGATCAGCAGACCGGCGGCGACGACGGGCGCGAGCCACAGCATGTACTGGGGCGAGCCGACCTTGTTGAACACGATGAGCGCCGACGTCAGCGCGAACGCGCCGCGAAGGATGAGGTGCTGCTCCCCGATACGGGAGAGGGCACCCTCCTGAAGCGCGCGACGACGCGCACGCCACAGCAGCACGAGGATCACCATGAAGGCGATCGGCATGGCGTAGCCGACCAGCACGCCCGCGGCGGTGGCGCCGGGACCGGCGACCTCACGCGTCGCGAGCACGTAGTTCTGGTGGATCTGAGCACCGGGAAGACCCAGCACCGTCGCCCACACCCACGGCGTCGCGACGGGAGCCTCGAGCTGCAGCGCACGGTCGCCTTGGATGGTCGCGAAGCTGAACAGGTTCGACGCACCGCCGAAGGCGACCACGACACCGGCGATCGCCGCGCTCAGGGCCAGTCCACCGGCGATGATGCGCATACGCAACGACGAGACCGCAACAGCGGCGGCGGCCAGAGCAGCCGGGGCGACCTTGATCCAGGTCGCGGCGGCGATCAGCACGCCGGCGATGAACGGCCGACGAACGAGCCAGACGAGACCGGCGATGGCCAGCGGCGCGGCGAAGCCCTCGAGACGCAGCATCGACACGGGCGCGAGCAAGACCTGGATCGCAAGCCAGTACCAGGCGGCGACGTAGCCCTTGCGGTTGCGCAGATTGTCGGTGAGCGCGAGGACGGCGAAGAAGTTCGCTCCCACCATCATCAGAAGCCAGACGAGCTGGTAGTTCCAGGGGCCGGCGACGATCGCGGCCATGATCGGCGCCAGAGCGCCGGCCGGGTAGACCCACGGCATGTCGATCACGGGCCAGTGCCCGTGGGCCGCCTGCTCCGCCCACAGACGGTACAGCGGCAGGTCGCCCTCGGTTCCGCCGAAGATCATCACCTTCAGCAGGGCGAGGAAGAACAGGGCGTGCACGACGGCGAAGCCGATGAGCAGGCCTCGACGGGTGAACGCGAAGTGCAGGGCGCGGGGCCACCACTCGCGGGCACGGTCGGATACACGGGCGCCGAGGGCGCGGGTCACCTCAGGAGCGCTCGTCACTCGACAGAGTTTAGGAGAAGCCGCCTGAGCAAATGGTGGACGCCGTGTTACCCGTTCCTGGGAGTTCGCCGAGTGCGCCGCGGTTCTGCGCCGTGATTACTCCGCCCGACCGCTCCCCCGCACGGGGGAGATGGTCATCCGGCGGATGCCGCCGCGCACCGGATCACGCTGCGGATTCCCGCCCCAGGGGGGAGGTCTGCGGCATCCGCCCTTCCTAACGTGGAGTCATCGGCACGCAGAGGAGGAGAACATGCTCGAACTGAACGGCATCACCAAGAGCTACGGCGTAAAGCGAGTGCTCGACGACGTGAGCTTCCGGGTTCCGTCGGGACGTCTGACCGGATTCGTGGGCGGCAACGGCGCGGGCAAGACGACGACCATGCGCATCGTGCTCGGCGTGCTCGGCCGCGACAGCGGCGAGGTCACCCTCGACGACGCGCCCGTCACCGCGTCCGACCGACGCCTGTTCGGCTACATGCCCGAGGAGCGCGGGCTGTACCCGAAGATGCGGGTTCTGGAGCACATCGTCTACCTCGCCCGTCTGCACGGGTTCGACAAGGCCGAGGCCACCGCGCGCGCCGAGGCGCTGCTCGTGGAGCTCGGTCTCGGCGAACGCCTCCGCGACAACGTCGAGACCCTCTCGCTCGGCAATCAGCAGCGCGCTCAGATCGCCGCCGCTCTCGTGCACGACCCGCAGGTGCTCATCCTCGACGAGCCCTTCTCGGGTCTGGACCCCCTCGCGGTGGACGTCGTCGCGGGCGTGCTGCAGGCGCGTGCGGCTCAGGGCGCGGCCGTCCTGTTCTCGTCGCACCAGCTCGACGTCGTCGAACGGCTCTGCGACGACCTGGTCATCATCGCGGACGGCACGATCCGCGCGGCGGGCACGCGCGACGCCCTCCGCGCCGAGCACGCCCAGCACCGTTACGAGCTGATCTCCGGGGGCGATCTCGGCTGGCTCCGCGACGAGCCCGGAGTCGATGTGCTCTCCTTCGACGGCGGCTATGCACTCTTCGACGTCGACGGGGATGCCGCCGCGCAGCGCGTGCTGCAGCGCGCGGTCTCCTCCGGCGATGTCGCGAGCTTCTCCCCCCAGCAGCCCTCTCTCGCCCAGATCTTCAAGGAGGTCATCCAGTGAACGTCAGCGCTCCGTCCTTCGCCCAGAGCACGTGGCTCGTCGCCGAACGCGAGGTGGGATCCAAGCTGCGCAGCAAGGCCTATCTCATCTCCACCGGCATCCTCTTCGTGCTCGCGCTCGTCGGTGTGCTGTGGGGAGGCTTCTCGGCACAGTCCGACAGCCGCACCCCCGTCGCCGTCACCGCCGACACCGCGGCTTCGGTCGCCGAGAACCCGCTCGTGAAGTCGACCGAGGTTGCCGACGCCGATGCGGCGCGAGCTCTGGTGCAGGACGGCACGGTCGACGCCGCACTGATCCCGGGCGGCGCCGCGCCGTTCGAGTACACCGTCGTCGCGAAGGACACAGCTCCCTCGTCGCTCCTCCAGGCGCTGAGCCTCACCCCCCAGGTGGAGCTGCTCGACCCGTCGGGTGTGAACCCGGGACTGCGGTACCTGGTCGCGCTCGGATTCGGGCTCATTTTCTTCATGGCGGCGCTGACCTTCGGCTCGACGATCGCGCAGTCGGTCGTGGAGGAGAAGCAGACGCGCGTCGTCGAACTGCTCATCTCGGCCGTACCCGTGCGGGCGCTGCTCGCCGGCAAGGTCATCGGCAACACGATCCTCGCGATGGGCCAGATCATCGGCCTCGCGGCGATCGCGATCATCGGCTTCACGGCGACCGGCCAAAGCAGTCTGCTCGCCGGGCTCGGCGCCCCCATCGCCTGGTTCGCCGTCTTCTTCCTCTTCGGATTCATCCTGCTCGCCGCGCTGTTCGCCGCGGCTGCGGCGATGGTGTCGCGGATGGAGGACATCGGCTCGACGACGACACCGCTGACCATGCTGGTGATGGCGCCGTACTTCCTCGTCATCTTCTTCAACGACAATCCGCTGGTGATGACGATCATGTCCTACGTGCCGTTCTCGGCCCCCGTCGGCATGCCCGTGCGCATCTTCCTCGGGGACGCGCAGTGGTGGGAGCCGCTGCTGTCGCTCGGGGTCATGCTGGTCACCTGCGCGGCGGCCATCTGGGTGGGCGCGAAGATCTATCAGAACTCGCTGCTGCGCATGGGGGCGCGCGTCAAGCTCTCCGAGGCGCTCGCCGGATGACGAGGACGCACCCCGAGACGGGTCAGTGATCGGCGGATGCCGGTGCCTTCGCGGGCGGCGCGAGCACCGGCATCCGTCGATTGACGAACTGAGGAACCGCGATGCCGTGCAGCAGGATGCTGCCGACGACGGTGAACACCATGATCGCGAGGACGTCGTAGGCCTCCGCGTCGGGCAGCTTGTTGAAGGCGAGCAGCCCGAAGACGATCGTCGCGGTGCCGCGTGGGCCGACGACCCCGATGAGGGTGCGCGACCCCCAGGGCACGGGCGATCCCAGCATCGACAGGTACACCGGCACGATACGGAACAACGTCAACGCCAGGACGACGAGCACGAGCAGGCGCCAGTCCACGCCGTTGATGATGACGACGGTGGTCATCGCTCCCAGGACGAACCACACGATGTTGGCGGCGAGGGTGCCGGCTTCTTCGACGAGAAGGATCTCGGGGTGCGGGATCGTGCGCTCGTCGGTGCGCTTGGTCCGTGCGATGCGATAGACGATGCCGGCGACGAACGCCGCGACGAAGCCGTTCGCCGCGACGCTGCTGAGTGTCGCGACGCCGAAGGCGATGAGGGGAACGAGAAGCATGACGTAGCGGATGCCGGGGGCGTCGGCCCAGCCGCGGCGCGAGGCCCATCGCACGCACACGCCGAAGACACCGCCGATGACCGCGCCGACGACAATCGCGATCGCGGTGGCGGGAACGGCCCCGAAGAAGGCCTCGAAGAACTCCCCCAACCGCTCTTCGAGCTGCGATTCGTTCTCGGGTGACAGGGTGTCGGAGTTGACGGCCGCCAGGATCGTCGGCCAGGCGATCGCCGCGGCCAGCGCCATGGCGAACACCGGCGAGACCAACCCGTCGTTGTAGCCGCTTTCGACATTCAAGATCTGGCGCACCCGGGCGGGGATGCGCGGCGAGCGCAGCAGCGTCGCCGCCGGCGCGAAGTCGGTCGGCATGATGACGCACGCGACGACGATGAGGATGAAGACGCTGAGATGGGGCAGCAGGAACAGTCCGCTCACCACGACCGCCAAGATCGACAGCGGCAGGGCGACGAGCACGAGGCGCGCGATCGTTCGCCCTTCGCCGCCGAAGACGCCCCCGCTCACCTCGCACGCATCGACGAACAGCAGCACGGCGAGGATCAGCTCCACGACGTGCTCGGCGGCGTCACTGCCCACCGCATCGGAGAAGCCGGTGACGTCGATGAGCACGAGCACTGCTCCGGCGAGAGCGAGCACGGCCGGACCGGCCACGCCGGTGCGTTCGAAACGATGAGCGACGACCGACCACAGACCGATCACCACGAAGCCCAGCAGGAAGATCAGCGGCACCGTTCACCTCTCCTCGGCTGTCTCGGGCGCACGGCCCCCGGTTTCCGGGATCAGTCTGCCAGTCGATGCCTCCGCCGCGTGTCAGCGCTCCACGAGCACGCCGTCGGCATCCGCCCAGACATGGGCCCCGGGACGGAACACGACGCCGGCGATCTCCACCGGCACGTCGAGCTCGCCGACGCCCGCCTTGGCGCTCTTGCGGGGGTTCGAGCCGAGGGCCTTGACACCGAGATCGAGCGCGGCGATCGCAACCCGGTCGCGGATCGCGCCGTGCACGATGAGGCCGGCCCAACCGTTCGCGACCGCGGATGCCGCGATCAGGTCGCCCACGAGCGCCGATTCCAGCGAGCCGCCGCCGTCGATCACGAGCACGGCGCCCTCGCCCGGGGTCGCGAGCGTCGCCTTGACGAGCGCGTTGTCACGGTGGCACCGGATCGTGCGGACCGGGCCGTCGAACGCCGCCCGTCCGCCGAAGTCGTGCAGCTGCAGGGCGAGCGAGTCCAGTGCGTCCCCGCGCTCGTCGTACAGGTCGGCCGTCGCGATGGTGGTCATGACGCCACGCTAACGAGACGCAGGGGCGCCGGGCGCCGTCATGAGCGCGGAAGTTCCGGCATCCTTCCGCCGCCAGCAAACTCATAGGTCCTGACGGGAACAAGACGTCGGTTCCATACGGTTGCATCGACCGGGCCGATGGCGTCCCACCGACAAACCGTCCTTCATCCTTCTTCAGGAGACGACCATGAGCACCATCGCCGCACACCCCGCCGACACCGACGCGCCGATTCTCGACGTCCTCGCCGAGCGCTGGAGCACCCGCATCTTCGACCCCGCGACGCCGATCGACGAGGATGCGCTCGCCAGCGCGCTCGAGGCGGCCCGCTGGGCACCTTCCGCCAACAACACGCAGCCGTGGCGCTTCGTGGTCGCCCGCCGCGGCTCGGCCGCGCACGCGCAGATCGTGGACGCCCTGATGGGCTTCAACCAGTCGTGGGCTGCAGACGCCGCCGCTCTCGTCGTCTTCGCATCGGCCGCCGCGCTCGACGGCAAGCCGCTGCCGTGGGCCGCGTACGACACCGGCCAGGCGGCCGCCCACTTCACGGTCCAGGCGCACGCCTCGGGCCTGCACACCCACCAGATGGGCGGCTTCGACCGTGACGCTATCGCCGCGGCGTTCGGCTTCGGCGACGACCTCGTGGCCGTGACCGTGATGGCCGTCGGCGCCCTCGGCGACATCGACGCCGCTCCCGAGGCGCTGCGCGAGCGCGAGCTCGCCCCGCGCGCGCGTCGCCCCATCGCGGAGTCGCTCATCGTCAACGACTGACGCGCGGCGCCTCCCCCGACACCCCGCCCCGCCCCGCGAGAAACCACTCCCCGCACGAGAAACCCGTGCAGGAGTGGTTTTTCGCGTGCGGAGTGGTTTTTCGCAGGTCGTCAGTCGTCGAGCAGCTCGGCCTCGATCACGTCGTCATCGTCGGATGCCGCGGCATCCCCGCTCTCGTCGGGCGCCGCTCCCGCGCTGGTGAGCACGAGACTCGAGCCGTCGGCGGCGACGTCGACGCGCACGAGGTCGCCGTCTCGGACACCGCCCGAGAGCAGCGCCATCGCGAGCCGGTCCTGGATCTCGGACTGGATGAGGCGACGCAGCGGACGGGCCCCGAAGATCGGGTCGTACCCGCGTTCGGCGAGCCACGCCCGCGCGTCGGGGGTGACCGCCAGAGTAAGCCGACGATCGCGCAGCCGTCGCTGCAGAGCATCGACCGAGAGCTCAACGATCTGAGCCAGGTCGTCCTGGCTGAGCGCCTGGAACATCACGATGTCATCGAGCCGGTTGAGGAACTCGGGGCGGAACGCCGTGCGCACGAGCGCCATCACCTGATCGCGCTTCTGCGTGAGCGTCAGCGTCGGGTCGATGAGGATCGGCGAGCCGAGGTTCGACGTCAGGATCAGGATCGTGTTGGTGAAGTCGACCGTGCGCCCCTGACCGTCGGTGAGCCGGCCGTCGTCGAGCACCTGCAGGAGGATGTCGAACACCTCGGGGTGGGCCTTCTCGACCTCGTCGAGCAGCACCACCGAGTAGGGACGGCGGCGCACGCCCTCGGTGAGCTGACCGCCCTGCTCATACCCGATGTAGCCCGGAGGGGCGCCGACCAGACGCGCGACGGAGTGCTTCTCGCCGTACTCGCTCATGTCGATGCGCACCATCGCGCGCTCGTCGTCGAAGAGGAACTCGGCGAGCGCCTTGGCCAGTTCGGTCTTGCCGACACCCGTGGGTCCGAGGAAGAGGAACGAGCCCGTCGGCCGGTTCGGGTCGCTGATGCCGGCGCGCGAGCGGCGCACCGCATCGGACACCGCCTTCACGGCGTCCTTCTGGCCGATCAGGCGCTTGCCGAGCTCGGCCTCGAGGTGCACGAGCTTCTCGCTCTCGCCCTGCAGCAGGCGTCCGACGGGGATGCCGGTCCACGCGGCGATGACGGCGGCGATATCGGCATCCGTCACCTGGTCACCCACCATCCGCTCGCCGCCCTCGGCGGCCTCCGCGTTCTCGGCCTGCGCGACCTGTCGCTCCAGCGCCGGAATCTCGGCGTAGTACAGCCGCGAGGCCTTCTCGAGATTGCCCTCGCGCTGGGCGCGCTCCGCCTCGACGCGCGCCTGGTCCAGGCGCGTCTTGAGGTCACCGACCGCGTTCAGCGAAGCGCGCTCGCGCTCCCATCGCGCCTGCAGCTCGTCGAGGCGGGCCTGTTCGACCTTGAGGGTTTCGCGAAGCGTCGCCAGGCGCTCCTTCGACGCGGCATCCTTCTCGCGCTTGAGGGCCAGCTCTTCGAGCTTGAGGCGGTCGACGTGGCGGCGCAGCTCATCGATCTCGAGCGGTGCGGAGTCGATCTCCATGCGCAGGCGCGACGCGGCCTCGTCGATCAGGTCGATGGCCTTGTCGGGCAACTGACGCGAGGGGATGTAGCGATTCGACAGGGATGCCGCGGCCACCAGCGCGCCGTCGGCGATGGCGACCTTGTGGTGTGCCTCGTAGCGCTCCTTGAGGCCGCGCAGGATCGCGACGGTGTCCTCGACGCTGGGCTCACCGACGTACACCTGCTGGAAGCGACGCTCCAGCGCCGCATCCTTCTCGATGAACTCGCGATACTCGTCGAGCGTCGTCGCGCCGATGAGGCGGAGCTCGCCGCGCGCGAGCATCGGCTTGAGCATGTTGGAGGCGGCGACCGATCCCTCGCCACCTCCGGCGCCCATGAGCACGTGCAGCTCGTCGATGAAGGTGATGATGCGACCCTCGGACTCGGTGATCTCTTTGAGCACACTCTTGAGCCGCTCCTCGAACTGTCCGCGGTACATGGCACCGGCGACGAGCGCGGAGATGTCGAGCGAGACGAGCTCCTTGTCCTTGAGCGACTCGGCCACGTCGCCGGCGACGATGCGCTGGGCGAGGCCCTCGACCACCGCCGTCTTGCCGACGCCGGGCTCGCCGATGAGGACGGGATTGTTCTTCGTGCGACGGGTGAGCACCTGGCTGACCCGCCGGATCTCACTGTCGCGTCCGATCACCGGATCGAGCTTGCCCTGCCGGGCGCGGTCGGTGAGATTGATCCCGAACTGTTCGAGCGCGCTCTGCTGCTCCTCCTGCCCGGGCTGGGGCTGTGCGTTCATCACTTCTCCTTGAAATCTGCGAGGCTCAAACTTGAGCCATCTGGACTCAACTTTATCAAAACGTGATGCGGGCGGCAAGGGGCCGCGCGATGGGCAGTCCTCCCCATCGCGACGACGCCGGGGCTCACCTAAAGTGACGACGTGGCCGATCTCGTCGTCAATACGGAGAACCTCCGAAACCTCGCGAACCAGCTCGCGACCGTCCACGGCACCCTCACCGCCGCGGACGGCGATGCGCGCGACCTGGCGGGGATGATCCCGCACGCCGGGCTCGCCTCCGCCGTGGATGAGTTCACCTCGGGGTGGGACCGGCGGCGCAAAGACCTCGCGGATCGCGTGGACCAGCTCCAGAAGCGCGCGGATGGCGCCGCCGACGCGTTCGAAGGCGTCGACGGCCAGCTGGCCGACAAGCTCACGGACGGGAGCAACGGATGAGCATGGCACCGATCGGCGGCGATGTCGCCGGCATCCGCGGGCACGCCTCGCGATACAGTTCCACGGCCCGCGCGGTGTCGGAAGCGGTCGAGATGCTGCAAGCGGTGATCGACGCGTCGCAGCAGGAGACGAGCGACGCGGTCGATGCGCTGGCTGGGACGATCGGCGACACGAAGACCTACCTCTCCCGCATCCGCGAGCGGTACGAAGTGGCCGGCTCCGCGCTGTCCGACTTCGCGAACGAACTCGAGCAGGCGCAGCAGCAGGCGGCCGGGGCCATCGCCGCGCACGACGACGCCCAGCGTCGGCACATGTACGCGCAGCGCAACCTCTCGGAGGCTCGCGAGGCCACGCAGCAGACCGTCGACCCGAACGAGCTCGCGGAGGCGACGGATGCCGCGCGTCGCTACTCCTCGATGAGCACGACGGCCGCGAGTGATCTATCGCAGGCACAGGCCGCTTACGATGCCGCGCTCCAGCGCGTGCAGCGGGCCGGCGACGCCGCGGCATCCACGATCTCGCAGACGGTGTCCAGCGATTCGCTCAACGACTCGTGGTGGGACAACGTCCTGGACTGGGTGAACCAGAACGCGGAGTGGCTGAAGGTCGTNCAGGACATTCTGACGGTCGTCACCGCCATCGTCGGCGTGCTGTCGATCTTCTTCCCCGTGCTCGCACCCATCGCCCTGGGGCTCGCCGTCCTGTCGATGGGGCTGAGCTTCCTCCTCGCATCATCGGGCGACGGATCGTGGTTCGACTTCGCGCTGGACGCCATCGGCGTGCTGACCTTCGGCGTCGGCAGCGCCGCGCTGGCCGGCATCAAACTCGGCACCGTCGCCCTGCGCGGCGGCCGCGCGGCCACACTCGCGGTGCGCAGCCCCGGGATGGTGTGGGGCAACGGCGCGCGCCAGGTCATCGGCAATCTGCTCGATCGGGGCCTGGTGGGATCGATCCGCCAGCCGCTGCGGATGGTGGCCGAGGAGAGCGCGAGCGTCCTGTCGGCACGGCCGAACTTCGCACAGGTCGTCACGCACTGGGGCGACGACGCCATCAAGGGCATCCGCGAGTCGGACAGCATCATCATCTCCGAGTTCGACCAGATCGCGTCGCAGGCGCGGCTCGGCGCCGGCGGCGCCATCGACAACCTCGTGACGAGCGGCGTCGACAGCCTGAAGGGAGTCGTCGGGACGATGGGCAAGATCGGCTCGTCGCTCGACTCCTACAACCTGGTCGGAATCGGGATCAACCGCAGCGACCAGCTGGTCAACTGGGTTCAGGACCAGACCGGGGTCCAGACACCGCTGGGTACCCTCACGACCGGCCTCAACGAGGTGTACGGATTCGTTCCGGGGCTGTTCGAGGCGCCGATGGGAGCGGACTGGCGCTCCGCCTCCACCCCGTGACGCTCGAACGCCGCGTGGCATGGGAGGCCCGCTTCGGGGACGGCCTCTTCCTCGCCACCATCCTCTGGATCGTCTTCGGTGCACTCCCGACGATCGGCTTGCTGGTCGGACAGCTCGTGACCGGTTCGTTCGTGAGCAAGGGCACCGTGCCCGACAGCTTTCCCGCCTTCATGCCACCGTGGTGGGCGGCCTACCCCATGACCCTGCTGCTCGTGGTGTTGGCCCTGGGGTCGCTGCCACTGCCCCTGCGGGGTCCGCGGGCAACCACGCGGAGCACACTTCTGACGGTGCTCGTGCTGACCTTCAGCACGACGCTCTACATCGCCGCAGCCGCCGGGGCGGCGGAAGCCCACGAGGGTCGCGTCAACTTCTTCGGGGTCGACAACCTCGTGTTCATCCAGTTCTTCCTGATCCTCGTCACCGTCGCACGCATGCTGCTGAGCGGACTGCGCCTGCTGCCGCGAACGTGGCGGGAGTACAGAGACGACGACGGTACGGTGGTGCCGCCGAAAGAGATCGTGCGTCGCGCCCCGCGCCGCCCGTGGGACTGGAATCGCAACCGGATGCAGCGCCGTCCGCCGGGGCAGTGAAGGACACCATGAACGAGATCGCGCCCCCGCGCTACCGGCTCGTGCTGCCGCCGGGCTTCCTGCTCATCCCCGTCGCCCACTCCACGGATGACGAGATCACCGCCCTCGTCCGTCGGCATTATCGCGACCTGCCTCGCGACAGCTACGGCCCGCAGATCGACCGGACCGCCGCTCAGCTGGTCGCCGCTGCGCGCAGCGCCCGCGAGGCCGGCGTACTCGACCTCATCGTGCCGATGGGCGTGCCGTGGCGCGCGCCGGTGTCGCTGGCGATCGCGATCAGCACCGGCACGGCACCCGCCGTCGACGACCCGGAGCCCTCGGCATCCGAGATCAGCGAGACCGTGACGACATCCGCAGGCGAGGCCGTTCGAGCGACCGAGAGGTTCGCCGTGCCCACAAGAGCCGACGAGATGGCACCGTTGATGAGAGTGCGCTTCCGATGGCCGATTCCCGATAGCGACCGGCAGCTGGTCGCGATCTGCACGATCAGCGGCACGGTCGACCCCGAACTCGCGCCGATCGTCGACGCCCTCGCGGAGCTCGGCGATCTGCTGCTGCAGACGCTTCGCTGGGACTGAGAGGAACCTCATGGCCATCGACATGGACTACGACCTGGACCGCTGGGTCTACGTGCCGAACCTCTTCCCCTGGGAGTCGTTCGGCGACGAGGAGCAGTGGGCGGATGCCGTCGCACGCGCCTTCGGCGGCGAAGGCCGCACGGCCGCACCCGCAGAGCTGGTCGACTGGCTGCGGGCCTACCTGGTCGGCGCCATGCGCAGCAACCGATCGGGAACGATCCGCTTCGTGCATCTACCGAACATCACCGCACCGCACGCCATCGTCGACGTCTACGACATGCCGCGTCGCGACGACGTCGCACTGATCGACCTCACGCATGAGAAGCAGGGACCTGCAGTGCGCGAGCCCGAGGTCGTCCCGTTCGACTCCGAGCATCTCGGCGCGGGGATCAAATCCACGCGATGGGTGCGCACCGAGGCCGACGCGATCGTCCGAGCCACCAACTGGGTCTGGCGCACCGGCGAGCGCGACATCGTGGTGATGACCGCCAGCTCCGACCTCCCTCTCGCCGAGGCTCTCGACCCGGTGGTCGACGAACTGGCCCGTACGATCCGCCTGGCCTGAGGCCGCGATCAGGAGGCCATCGCCTCCAGATCTGCAGGCACCGGCGTCGTGCACGTGAAGCGCGCGCGGTAGGCGGTGGGCGTCAGCCCCAGAGTGCGCCCGAAGTTCTGCCGCAGCACGGCCGCCGACCCGAAGCCGCACGCCGACGCGATGGCGTCCAGGCCCAGGTCGGTCTGCTCGAGCAGACGCTGTGCGTGGATGATCCGCTGGCGTCCCAGCCAGGCCGCCGGCGTCGTGCCGTAGTCGGCTTTGAATCGACGCGCGAAGGTGCGCGGTGACATGTGAGCACGGGCGGCGAGCTGATCCACCGACAGATCGAGGGTGAGGTTCTCGAGCATCCACTCGGTGACCGGCGTGAGCGAGAGCGACGTGGATTCGGGCAGCGGCTTCGCGATGAACTGCGCCTGGCCCCCGTCGCGCTGGGGAGGGACGACCATGCGGCGCGCGATCGTGTTGGTCATCTCGGCGCCGAGCTCGAGGCGCAGCAGGTGAAGGCATGCGTCCAGCCCCGCTGCCGTGCCGGCGCTGGTGATGATGCGCCCGTCCTGGACGTACAGAACGTTGGGGTCGACGTCGATGCGCGGATACATCTCGGCCATCGTGTCGGCGTAGCGCCAATGGGTCGTCGCACGCCGTCCATCCAGCACCCCGGCAGCCGCCACCACGAACGAGCCGCTGCAGACCGTGAGCACCCAGGCGCCTCGCTCGACGGCGCGGCGCACCACGGCGGACACGCGTTCGTCCACGTGTGCCCACTGGTCGCGCGGGATCGGGGTGATGACGACGAGATCGGCCTCGTCGGCGAACGACAGATCGTCGTCGACGTTGATCGAGAAGCGCAGGTTGCTCGGCACCGCGCCCGGGTCGGGCGCGACGACGCGGAAGTCGAAGTTCGGGATGCCGTCGTCCGACCGATCGAGCCCGAACGCCTCGCAGGCCAGACCGAACTCGAAGGGAGCGAAACCGGGCTGGACGACGCAGGCGATGGTCTTCATGGCAGGAATCCTACCCCTTTGAGCAGTTCTGCCACTCGTGACTCTCCGGCTACGGGCATAGCTTTTCTGCCATGCTCATCTTCTTCCTCGTTCTCGCACTCGTCATCGTCGTATCGGTCGGCGCGACCGTTCGCGCCCTCATCACCGACGACTACCGGCCGGTGCGCACCGACCGGTCGCGCCTGCCGTGAGGACGCCGCCTACCCGGCGGGCGCCGGGCCCGTGGACTCGCGAACCAGCAGCGCCGTGCTCAACCGCCGCTGATGCACGTCGATCGTCGTTTCGTCTGACGCGGCGATAGCCTCCACGAGATACTCCGCCGCCAACCGGCCCTTCGAGACGATCGGCTGGCGCACTGTCGTGAGAGTCGGTCGCGTCCATCCCGCTTCGATGAGGTCGTCGAATCCCGAGACGGACAGGTCGCGCGGAACGTCCACCCCCGCCTCTCGCGCACCGTCGAGCACGCCCACGGCCAGGATGTCGCTGAACGCCACGATGGCCGTCGGACGACGAGATGCCTCCCATGCGCGACGGAATGCGGACGCGCCGCCGGCACGCGTGTTGGGCGCTTCGACGATGTCGATCCCGTCGTCCAACAAGTCGATACCGACCTTCGCCAACGCGCGGACCGCCCCGTCCAGACGCTGTCGGACGGCGCCCCGCCACGCCGCGCGGCCCCCATCGGCCTCCGTCTCGAAGGCGACGAAGGTGAATCGGCGATGTCCGAGACCGACGAGGAAGTCGACGACTTCCTCCATCGCCGCACCATCGTCGATGTCGACGCGGGAGACACCATCGTGATCCTCACTGTCGACAAGCACGAAAGGCACTCCCCGCTGTTGCAGCGCCGTCACTTCGCCCCGATCGAACTCCAGACCGCAAACGATGAAGCCATCCACGGCCGCGTAGGGGATGGCTTTGAGCATCGATCCGCGCAGGGGCGGAGCCAGCAGCAGAGTGAAGCCCTCGCGCTGACACACCTGCCCGATCCCCTGCATGAAGAGCGTGTAGTAGGGGTTTTCCAGAACGCGGTCGAGTTGCTGCGGCAGCAGCAGACCGAGGCTGTCGGTACGGCGCCGACGCAGCATCCGGGCGGCCGGGTCCTGGGAGTACCCGAGCTCGGACGCCGCGGCGAGAATGTTCTCGAGCGTCGTCGCAGAGAGCTTCCGCGGGTCGTTGTAGGCCAAAGAGACGGCCGACTTCGAGACCTTGGCGCGGTCCGCGACGTCCTGCATCGTCGGTCGCCGGTTCATGCGCCGGCCCCGCCGAATGGGCGGCGTGCCATCAGCGCGCCACCGGCGCGAATGCGCCAGTTCCGGGCCGAGGCGTCTCCGTCGACGTCGACGACCGTCCAGTCCTGATCTCCGCGCAGCTCGGCGTGCGCCGCCGGGTCGACGTCGATGCCCTGCCCCCGATGCACGATCGCCACCACCTGCTCATCCTCCCAGAGACGCGACACGAGGACGGTGTCGGCATCCAGCGCCGACACCTGCTGCGTTCCGCGACGCAGCGCCGGCCACTGCGCTCGCCGTCGCGCAAGCGCACGGACACCCTCGTACAGGGCCGTCGACCAGCGCTTGCGATCCCACACCATGCCCGCCCGGCATCCCGGATCGTTCTGCCCGCGCATGCCGACCTCGTCGCCGTAATAGAGCATGGGCGCTCCCTCGGCGGCGAACAACAGCGTGAACGCAGCGAGAGCCGACTGCTCGTCGTCGCCGTGTCGCGTCAGCAGGCGTTCCGTGTCGTGGCTGCCGAGCAGGTTGAGCATTCCGCGATGGAATCCCTCCGGGATGCGAGCACGCAGGCGATTCATCCCCTCCGCGAACGCGAAGCCGTCGATCGTACGATCCGCGGTGAAACCGAGCACCAGGTCGCGCAGGGTGTAGTTCATGGTCCCGTCGGCGAGGTCACCCGTGAGCCACTGCTCGGGCTCGCGCCACTCCTCCGCGACGATGTAGAGGTCATCGTCGCGGTCCTTCACGATCCGGTGGAATTCGCGCCAGAAGCTCTGGTTGATGAAGTACGGGACATCGAGCCTCCACCCGTCGATTCCCTGGTCGATCCAGTAGCGCGCCACATCGCCGTGGTGCGCGCGCACCTCGGGGTTGTAGGTGTTCCACTTGGGGAGGTACCAGCAGCCGGAGCACGTGCGGTAGTTGGGGTTGCCCTCTTCGACGTTCACCGGAAAGCCTTCGACGGAGAACCAGTTCACGTAAGGGGAGGCCGCCTCACGTTCGACGACGTCACGGAATGCCCAGTGCCCATCGCCGCAATGGTTGAGCACGGCATCGAGCACGACGCGGATGCCGCGCGCGTGAGCATCGTCGATGAGTGATCGGAACGCATCGAGGTCGCCGAGACGATGGTCGATACGAAAGTAGTCGACCGCGTCGTAGCGATGGTTGGTACCTGCCTCGAAGATCGGCGTGAGGTAGATCGCGTTCGCTCCCACTGCGGCGATGTGATCCAGGCGTGCGCGGATGCCGGCAAGATCTCCGCCGAAGAAGTTGTCGCGCGTCGGCTCGGCATCCCAGGCCACCACGTCCGGCGGGTTCAGCGAAGGATCCGCATTGGCGAAGCGGTCGGGGAAGATCTGGTAGAAGACGGCATCGGCGAGCCAGTCGGGAGCGGTCATGGTCAGTCCTTGAGTCCTGTGGTGGAGATGCCGCGCACGAGCGCGCGCTGGAAGACGAGGAACACCACGATGGCGGGGATGGTCGCCGTGAGCGTGCCCGCCATGAGGTAGTTCCAGCTCGTGCCGTAGCGACCGACGAACGACGAGAGCCCGATCTGGATCGTGCGGAAGTCATCGGTGTTGGTGACGAGCAGCGGCCAAAGGAAGTCGTTCCACGCGAAGAGGAAACTGAAGATCGCGAGGGTGGCGAACGCGGGCCTCGACAGTGGCACGATGATGCGGAAGAAGGTGCCGATCCGGCTGCAGCCATCGATGCGCGCGGCATCCTCGAGCTCGGTCGGAATCGTCGAGAAGTACTGGCGCAGCAGCACGATGCCGAACACGTCGGCCAGGCGCGGCACGATCAATCCGGCGTACGAGTCGATCCATCCAAGATCGGCCACGATGGCGTACGCGGGGATCACGGTCACGAACGTCGGGATCAGCAGCATCGCGAGCAGGACCACGAAGAGCGTATTGCGTAGCGGGAAACGCAGGCGCGCGAACGCGTAGGCCGCGAGCGCGTCGAGGACGAGGTGTCCGAGCACGATGCCCACGGTCATGATGATGCTGTTGAGGTAGTACTGGGCGAACGGCGCAGCCTGCCAGGCTCTGACGTAGTTCTCCCAGTGCCACGACGTCGGCAGGATCGATGTGTTGGTGTAGGTCTCCGCACGACTGAGGAGCGACGTCGTGAACATCCACAGGAACGGGACGACCACGACCACGGCCCCCAGAATCAGGACGATGTGGCGCGCCGCGCGTGCACCGAGCGATTGCCTCATCGCGTGTCCTTCCCCGAGCCGCTGACCCGCCACTGCACGAGGGTCACTCCGAGCACGAGCAGCAGCGTCACGAACGCGATAGCCGTGCCGTAGCCGAAGTCCCCGAGCCGGAACGCCGTCCGGTACATGAACATCCCCAGCACATCCGTGCCGCCGCGCGGGCCACCTTCGGTGAGGACGTAGACCAGGTCGAACGCTTGGAAGCTGGTGATGAGCGCCTGGACCACCACGAAGAACGTCATGGGCGACAGCAGCGGAATCGTCAGGAACCGCAGCCGCTGTCGTGCCGACGCACCGTCCAGCTGAGCGGCCTCGTAGATGCCGTGCGGGAGGGCTTGCATCGCCGTCAGGTACAACACCGCGTTGAACCCGATGTTCTTCCAGACCGTCAACAGGGTGAGTGCCCCCAACGCGAGCCAGCGGTCCTGCAGCCAGTCCGGCCCGTCGATGCCGATCTGAGCAAGGAGCGCATTGACGAAGCCCGACGGGTCGAGCATGTAGCGCCAGACGATGGCGGCCGCGACCGATGACGTGACCGCGGGGAGGAAGTAGATCCCCCGGTAGAGACCGCGCCCGCGCAAGGGCGCGTCGAGCAGCAGGGCCACCGCGAGCCCCGTGACGACGCTCAGGACGCAGACACCCGTCGCGTAGAGGACGGTGACGAAGAGGCTGTTCCAGAACTCGGGATCCTGCGACAGCCGGAGGTAGTTGCCGACACCGATGAACTCCTTCGTGGGGTCGAAGCCGTTCCAGGCCGTGAGACTGATGTACCCGGCCGAAACGATCGGGTAGAGGACGAAGATCGCCAACACGACGAGGGCGGGCGCGAGAAACAGCGCCGCCGTGAACACCTGCTCGCGGTCGTAGCGATGTCTGACGCGGGGGTGGGACCCGCCCGACGTCGCAGACGTCGGGCGGGTCCCTCGGGTTGTGATCGTCACCGCAGCGCTCAGCCCTTTGCGATGACGGCGTTGACGGCTTTCTCTGCCGCTGCCAACGCGTCGGACACCGTCGCCTCGCCCGCGAGCGCCTTCTCGATCTGCTGCGCGAACGCGAGCGAGATCTGGGGGTAGAGGGGCGTGTTGGGCCGGGCGTGAGCGACAGCCATCTGCTCGACGAACGGTCGCAGCAGGGGCTGAGTCTTATCCACCCAGCCGAGGTAATCCGAGCCGGTGGCTACCGAGTTCAGCACGGGGAGCATGCCGGTCTTCTCGCTCCAATCGGTGACCTGCGCGGGCTGGAGGAACCATCCCAGGAAGTCGGCCGCCGCCTTCGTCTTGGCGTCGGAGTTCTGGAAGACCATCGCCTGCTCGCCGCCGAGATTGGTCGCCGGGGCACCATCCTTCGGATACGGCACCTGCGCGGCGCCGAACTCGAACGGTGGGTCGGCGGCCCAGATGCCGACCATCCACGAGCCCTCCTGCGCGGACCCACCCTGCCCCTTCTCGAACTCGCCCCACCGGGCGTAGGGGCTGGCGCCGGAGGAGATCAGATCGACCCAGTACTGCAGGGCCTTCGCACCCTCTGGGGTGTTGAAGGCCGCCGCCGAGTTGTCGGCAGTGAGGAACTCGCCGCCCGCCTGCCACAGGTTGACCTGGAAGTTCCAGGTCAGACCCTCGCCGTTGTCGCCGGCCTGCGTATACAGGTCGTACCCGGGCATGCCGGTGGCGTCGAGGATCTTCTTCGCATCAGCCTTGAGCTCATCCCACGTGGTCGGGGGCTTGTCCGGATCGAGGCCCGCCTTCTGGAAGAGGGTCTGGACTCTAGAGGATCCCCGGGACCGAGCT
>NZ_BADB01000435.1:0-1419 GCF_000333415.1 Microbacterium sp. B24
TTCGAGCTCGGTCCCGGGGATCCTCTAGAGTCATGTCAGGCGGCGGCGATCGCCTCATCGGCGGCAGCACGTGCCCAGGCCTCCGCGGCGGCGAGGGTCTCGCGCGAAAGCGTGGACGGCGCCTCGTGCATATCGACGATCCGCTGGACGGTGTCCAGGATGCCGGGAAAGCTCAGGCGTCCCTCGTGGAACGCATCGACAGCCTGCTCGTTGGCCGCGTTGAACACGGCGGGGTAGGTCGCGCCGGCGCGCCCCACCTGCTTGGCGAGCATGACCGCCGGGAAGGCCTCCTCGTCGAGGGGCTCGAAGCCCCACGAGCTCGCCCGAGTCCAGTCCAGGGGCGCACCGACGCCGCCGATGCGGTGTGGCCAGTCGAGGCCCAACGAGATCGGCAGCCGCATATCCGGCGGAGACGCCTGTGCAATCGTCGACCCGTCGATGAACTCGACCATCGAGTGGACGATCGACTGAGGGTGCACGACGACGTCGATGCGGTCGTAGTCGACGTCGAACAGCAGATGGGCCTCGATCACCTCGAGCCCTTTGTTGACCAGCGTCGCCGAGTTCGTGGTGACCACACGTCCCATGTCCCAGGTCGGATGAGCCAGCGCCTGGGCTGGCGTCACCCGTTCGAGGTCGGCGCGGGTGCGACCGCGAAACGGCCCTCCCGAGGCGGTCAGCACGAGCCGACGCACCTCGTCGCTCGTCCCGGCGCGCAGGGCCTGCGCGATCGCAGAGTGCTCGGAGTCGACCGGGACGATCTGACCCGGCGCCGCGAGGGCGGTGACCAGATCACCACCGACGATGAGCGACTCTTTGTTGGCCAGCGCAAGGGTACGCCCCGTCTCGAGCGCGGCGAGCGTCGGGCCGAGGCCGACCGATCCGTTGATGCCGTTGAGCACGACATCGGCCTCCACATCCCGCACGAGCTGCTCGGCTTCGACCGCGCCCAGCGCGGTGTGCTCGACCCCGAATTCGATCGCCTGCGCGGCGACGCCCGCCGCGTCGCGTCCGGCGGCGAGTCCCACCACCTCGAACTGATCACGGCGGGTGCGGATCACATCCAGAGCCTGGGTGCCGATGGAACCGGTCGAACCGAGGATCAGGATGCGCCGCATGCGGCCAGCCTACCGGCGGGCCGGTTACTGGGCCGCGGAGGTCTGGGCGCCCAGGATGTCGACGACGAACACCAGGGTCTCGCCCTTGAGGTCGTTCGTGTTGATCTCGCCCTCGCCGTAGCCGTCCGCCGGGGGCATCGTCACGAGCACCTGCGAGCCGACGGTCTGGCCTTCCAGAGCCTTGCGGAAGCCGGGGACGACACCGGTGGTGGTGAAGCTCGTCGGCACGCCGCCCTTGTCCCACGTCGAGTCGAAGGTCTTGCCGTCGGACCAGCGCACGCCGGTGTACTGCACCAGCACC
>NZ_BADB01000434.1:0-82 GCF_000333415.1 Microbacterium sp. B24
CATGAGCATGGCCGAGACATGGCTGGTGGTGGGGCTGGGAAACCCCGGCGTCCGCTACGAGAGCACCCGTCACAACGTGGGG
>NZ_BADB01000433.1:0-1051 GCF_000333415.1 Microbacterium sp. B24
GATTCCCGGGGCACGCTTCACGTCGCCCCTGGAGATCATGATCGTCCTGGCGGGACTCGGCTTCCTTGGCATCGCCATGAACCAGGGCGCCCGTGGCACCCGCGCGTTCCGCCTGCTCATCCAGCGCCAGTCCCGCCACTCGACCGCGCCGTGGCGCGGATGAGCGTGCACGAAGACCGCGCCAACGGACTGTTCGACACCGTGAGCACCGCACTGGCCCGCGTGGACGACCGTGGGAACATCGACCTGGCCAACGCCGCCTACCGGCATCTCTACGCCTACGACAACGACGACTACCGGCATCCGCCGCGCGCCGTCGAGTACGACGCCTACCGCGGCACCGCCCTTCCCCGCGACGCGACCTCCATCGCCCGCGCCGCCCGCGGCGAGCGGGTCGAGAACGAGCTGATCTGGCTGTACGACGCCAGCGGAGAGTGGCGCGCATTGTCGATGTCGATCCGCGGACGTACGGTGCGCACCGAGACCGACGACGACACCGAGGTCTCCATCATCCAGCTCGACGACGTCACCGACACCGAGCGCGAACGCCGAGAGCAGCGGGCGACAACCAGCGCCGTCTCCCACGAGCTGCGAAACCCGCTCACGGTCATCCTCGGTCACGCCGACCTCATGCTCGACGCCGAAGACCTCACGCCGGCCCAGCGCGAGCACGCGACGGTCATCGAGGGGGCCGCCGAACGGATGCTGGCCCTCACGAAATCGCTGCTCGACTCCCACCGCGCCCCGGAGATGAGCGACCAATTCGACCTGTCGGTCATCGCCGCGGCCACGGCCGACGCATTCGCCCCGGCCGCGGCCGCCTCCGACATCGACCTGCAGACGAACATCGACCGCCCCCTGCCGATCACCGGGGACGGTTTCCGACTGCGCCAGGTCGTCGACAACCTCATCAGCAACGCCATCAAGTACACCCCGCGCGGCGGTAGCGTCGAGGTCATGACCACCGCAGAGGGCGACGACGCGGTGCTGCGGGTGTCCGACACCGGCATCGGGATCGCGGCCGACGATCTGGAGCGGGTCTCGTCCCCTA
>NZ_BADB01000432.1:0-1553 GCF_000333415.1 Microbacterium sp. B24
GCGGTGTCCTGGCGGACGTCGCGGCCCGCGGCCGTCGTGGCTTCTCATCGTCGTTCCAGACGGCGACGATCGTTGCGGGCCAGGTCCTTGCGCAGGCGACACTGCTCATCCTGCTCTCGGTCGTGGATCGCGCGCAGATTTCGGCGTGGGGGTGGCGGGTCGCGTTCGGGCTGGGTGCGCTCGCGGGAGTCATGACGTTGGTTCTCGCCCGACGGATGCCGAGCGAGCGAACGCGTCCTGCGGCGGCGGGGCTCGCGGATCTCTTTCGTGACGGCTGGCGACCGTTGTTGTGGGTCGTGCTGATGACGTCGGGTGGCACGGCGGCGTTCTACACGTTCACGGTGACGGTGCCGTCCGTGTCGCGTGAAGCGGCGTTCGCTGCCGGAGGGTCGGATGCCGAGCGCGCGAGCACGACGGCCATCCTCATCGCGATGATCGTCCTGATGCTGCTCCAGCCCGTGGGCGGCGCCATGAGCGACCGCATCGGGCGAAAGCCTCTGCTGGTGTTCTTCGGGGCCGCCGGCGTCGTCGTGATCGGACCCGCTGTGATGATCGCCCCCGGGCTCACGGCACCGTCGACGCTGTTCGCAGTGATGCTCGTCGTCTTCGTCGTGCTCACCGGATATCTCGCGACCAACACGATCGCCAAGGCCGAGGCGTTCCCACCGGCGTTGCGGGCTTTGGGCGTCGGGTTCGGATATGCGGTGTCCAACTCGCTGTTCGGCGGAACGGCGCCGCTTCTGTACCACGCGACGGCCAAGGTGCCGTGGCTCTTCTCGGCGTATGTGACCGTGCTGGTGGCGGTCACCCTGGCTGCGGCGCTCGTCATGCGAACCCGTGCTCCGAGCACGGAGGTCTAGGACTCGGAGCTACGCGGGTTCCGTCGTGCGGATGGCGCCGCAGGTCAGACACGACCATGCGACGAGGAATCGCTCGTCGTCCAGAATCTCGAAGCCGAGGCGGTCGCCGCACAGAGGGCACCGTGGGCCTGCATCGGGGAGCATGCGCATGGAGCCAGTATCTCGCCGGAAGGAGGGAGGTGGTCAGGCGGCCTGGCAGCGCGACACGCCCGGGATGTGGGCGTGATTTGCCGGATGGTGGTGTGCCGCGTAAGTTATTACTTGTTCGCCCCACAGGGAAGAGCGAAGGGCCGGAAGGTCTCGCCCCCTCAAGCGGAGAACCGAATCCCATCCCAAACCTCTCGGTAGAGAGAACAGGACTTCTGGTCTAGGATGGGAATCCCCTCGCGAAGGACGTCGTCGGTCGCCACTGTGGATCTGAGATCCCGAAGCGCCGACTTGACAAGCTGCGCGAGAGGGATAAGATTGTGAAGTTGCCCTGCGGGCGAGGCTGGAAGGCCGAGCTGTGGGAGCGTCCGATCCTTGAGAACTCAACAGCGTGCACTTGTCAAATGCCAAATTACCTCGTCCCTGCCTTTTTGGTGGGGTGAGATTCCTTTGGATCAAAGTCCGGTATTTCGGTGCCGGCATTATGGATTGTCAGTGATGGCATCCTTTTTTGGTCAGTTCGAACTCGCTGCATTGTCGTTTTCC
>NZ_BADB01000431.1:0-24244 GCF_000333415.1 Microbacterium sp. B24
AGCTCGGTCCCGGGGATCCTCTAGAGTCTGATGCGTGTCGTCGCCGCTGAACGTCGTCGCACGGGGAACTCCGAGCTCGTCTACTCCCATGCCTCGGCGGCCGTCCTCTGGGAATTGCCGCTGTTTCGCATCGAACCCCGCCGCGTGCACCTCAGTGGACGCGCAGCGAGCGGGCACGTACGCGCATCCGAGCCGTTGGTCGCACGTCACCAGGTTGCCGTCGCCTCGAGCGACATGACGATGCGCCAGGGCGTGCTCTGCACCGGACTGGCCCGCACGGTCGCGGACGTGCTGCGCTCGGCATCCTTCGAGACAGGACTCTCCCTCGCCGACGCCGCGCTTCGCCGTGCCGCCTGGTCGTGGAACGGGTACGACGTGGAGGCGGCGGAGAGTCTGCGCCGGCAGGTTGCGCAGCGGCTGCCTTCGGGCGGCCGCGGAGTTCGCGCGGCCCCGCGGATGCTGGAACTCGCCGATGGTCGTGCCGCTTCGCCGGGGGAGAGCGTGAGCCGGCTCTACATCGGCGACCTCGGCTTCGCCACGCCGCGTCTGCAGGTCCCGGTCGCCGGTCCGGGCTCGCGCCTGTTCCATGTCGACTTCGCGCTGGATGACGTCGGAGTCTGGGGCGAGTACGACGGCGAGGGAAAGTACCTCGATCCTGCGATGCGGGGCGAGGGCGTCGGGGTGGAGCGGGTGGTCATGGAAGAGAAGCAGCGCGAGGACTGGATCCGCGGGACCACGGGACGGCGACTCGTGCGCTGGGGAACGGCCGACATCGCCACGGCAGCCCACCTAGGTGCACGCCTGCGCGCGTTCGGCATCCATCCGCAACGCTGACCGGTCACGCCGAGCCGCTACGGACGTGCCGAACCGACGCGAAAGCGCGCGCGAGAACATGGCGGGTCGCGGGAGACGTAGCGGCTCGGCGGGGGGCGGGTGAAGTCACGGCCTTCACGGGCAACGCATAAGAGTGCGTGAGCCACAATGGTAGGACGGCGGCGACAGCCGCATATCGGAGAGGCATCGAGGTTATGGCGCAGGCAGCAGCGGGTAAGAGGAACTGGTTCGCGATCTGGGTGAGCGTGGCGGCCGTCGTCGTGGTCGCCCTGGTCATCGGCCTTGTCGTGTGGATGAACAACATCAGCTCCGGACCCGGCGCGCAGCCTTCGTCGAGCAACATCAACACGGATACCGGTGCGATCTCCTTCGGCAGCGGCCCCGACGTCGTCGACACCTACGTCGACTTCATGTGCCCGATCTGCAACCAGTTCGAGAAGACCGAGGGTGAGACGATCAAGCAGCTCGTCTCCGACAACAAGATCACCCTCAACATCCACCCCGTGTCCATCCTCGACCGGGCGTCGCAGGGAACGAAGTTCTCCAGCCGGTCGGCCAGTGCGATGTTCGCCGTCGCCGAGGCGGACCCCGCCAACGCCTACGCGTTCATGGAGGCGATGTTCCAGAACCAGCCGCAGGAGAGCTCGCCCGGTCTCTCGGACGACCAGATCGTCTCGATCGCCAAGGGCGCGGGCGTCAACGTGACGAGTGATCTCGAGAAGGCGATCACCTCGGGCAAGTACATCAAGTTCGTCCAGGCGCACGGTCTGCCCGACGGCGCCAAGGGGACACCGACGCTGGTGGTGAACGGTACTTTCGTGAACGTCACCTTCAACCCGCAGACGGACATCGTCGCCAACCTCAAGGGCTGACGACGTGATGCGCGTCTGAGACGAGCGAGAGGGCCGTGCGGCAGTTTGCCGTGCGGCCCTCTATCACGTACACTGAATCTTTGGTGCCTTGCGCCTTCATTGGCGTGTCGCCGCACCACATCCCACTCACCGCAGACCGACCGGTCTGCACAAGCGTCAGCGAGGCTATGGCTAAGAAAGACGGTGTCATCGAAATCGAGGGCGTCGTGTCTGAAGCGCTGCCCAACGCGATGTTCCGCGTTGAGCTCACCAACGGACACAAGGTACTCGCCACGATCTCCGGCAAGATGCGGCAGAACTACATCCGCATCATCCCCGAAGACCGCGTCGTCGTGGAGCTCTCGCCCTACGACCTCACGCGCGGTCGCATCGTCTACCGCTACCGCTAGACCGGTCGAGAAGTAACGAGCGGGCGGATGCCGCGGCATCCCGTCCGACTCGAAGACAGCGAACAGGAAAATCATGAAGGTCAACCCCTCCGTCAAGCCCATCTGCGACCACTGCAAGGTCATCCGCCGCCACGGTCGCGTCATGGTGATCTGCAAGTCGAACCCGCGTCACAAGCAGCGCCAGGGTTGAGTCGGAGCGCATCACCGCGGCGAAGCCGCGCTGATCCGCTCGCGACTCAAGGTTGAGCAAGGCCGCGCAGCGGCCGAGCCGGAACCTCAGCACGAAGACACAACTCCATACCGCGAACGGCGCGTTTCGACTCGCTGCGCTCGCTCAACGACCAGTGGTCCGAGAACGGCGCGCAACGTTCGCACCGACTGGAAACAGTCAGCACACAGGCAGGATCAGATCCTCTTCGGAGGGGACACCTCGGGGCGGAGGCCCGGGCACCGATCCTGCTCCACACCTCCACTACTCCTAGGAGAACCGCATGGCACGTCTTGCCGGCGTTGACATCCCGCGCGACAAGCGCGTGGTGATCGCCCTCACGTACATCTACGGCATCGGCCGTACCCGTTCGGTCGAGATCCTCAAGGCCACCGAGATCGACGAGTCGATCCGCGTCAAGGACCTCACCGACGACCAGCTGGTCGCGCTGCGCGACCACATCGAAGGCAACTACAAGGTGGAGGGTGACCTGCGCCGTGAGGTCGCCGCCGACATCCGCCGCAAGGTCGAGATCGGCTCGTACGAGGGTCTGCGTCACCGCCGCGGCCTTCCGGTGCGCGGTCAGCGCACCAAGACCAACGCGCGCACCCGCAAGGGCCCGAAGCGCACCGTCGCCGGCAAGAAGAAGGCCGGCCGCAAGTAAGCGCGGCCCCCGGTACAGGTTTAGGAGAACAGACACATGGCACAGGCCAAGACCGCTGCGCGCAAGCCGCGCCGCAAGGAGAAGAAGAACATCGCGCTGGGCCAGGCCCACATCAAGTCGACGTTCAACAACACGATCGTTTCGATCACCGACCCCTCGGGCGCCGTCATCAGCTGGGCGTCCTCGGGTGGAGTGGGCTTCAAGGGCTCGCGCAAGTCGACCCCGTACGCCGCCGGCATGGCCGCCGAGTCGGCCGCCCGCCAGGCCGCCGAGCACGGCGTCAAGAAGGTCGACGTCTTCGTGAAGGGCCCGGGTTCGGGTCGCGAGACCGCGATCCGTTCGCTGCAGGCCGCGGGCCTGGAGGTGGGGTCGATCTCCGACGTCACCCCGCAGGCGCACAACGGCTGCCGTCCGCCGAAGCGTCGCCGCGTCTGACTTCCGGGCCGGGTGCCCCGCATCGCGGGCGGCACCCGGCATCCGTCGTCTTTGAAAACTCAACACCTCTTGCAATCGCACGTGTCATATAGCGGGCACGTGACGGAAAGGAACACATAGTGCTCATTGCACAGCGTCCCACTCTGACCGAGGAGAAGATCGGCGAGTTCCGCAGCCGCTTCGTCATCGAGCCGCTGGAGCCCGGCTTCGGCTACACGATCGGCAACGCGCTGCGCCGCAGCCTGCTGTCCTCGATCCCCGGCGCGGCTGTCACCAGCATCCGCATCGACGGCGTGCTGCACGAGTTCAGCACCATCCCGGGCGTGAAGGAGGATGTCACCGAGATCATCCTCAACATCAAGCAGCTGGTCGTCTCCTCGGAGCGCGACGAGCCGATCACCGCCTACCTGCGCAAGACCGGCGCCGGCGAGGTCACCGCCGCCGACATCTCCGCTCCGGCGGGTGTCGAGGTGCACAACCCCGAGCTGGTCATCGCGACGCTCAACGACTCGGCGAAGTTCGAGCTCGAGCTCACGATCGAGCGCGGCCGTGGCTACGTGTCGGCCACCCAGAACCGCAACGAGTACGCCGAGGCGGGCCAGATCCCGATCGACTCGATCTACTCGCCCGTTCTGAAGGTCTCGTACCGCGTCGACGCCACGCGTGCCGGTGAGCGCACCGACTTCGACAAGCTCGTCCTGGACGTCGAGGCCAAGCCGTCGATCTCCCCGCGCGACGCCGTCGCGTCGGCCGGGCGCACGCTCACCGAGCTGTTCGGTCTCGCTCGCGAGCTGAACGTCGAGGCCGAGGGCATCGAGATCGGCCCCGCGCCGGTCGCCGAGGTTCTCACCAACGAGCTGTCGATGCCGATCGAGGACCTCGATCTGTCGGTGCGTTCGTACAACTGCCTCAAGCGCGAGGGCATCAACACGGTGTCGGAGCTGGTCGCCCTCTCCGAGACGCAGCTGATGAACATCCGCAACTTCGGTCAGAAGTCGGTCGACGAGGTGCGCGACAAGCTCGTCTCCCTCGGCCTGTCGCTGAAGGACTCGGTCCCCGGGTTCGACGGTGCGCACTTCTACGGCGGCTACGACGACGAGGCCCTCTGAGCCTCCGCGCTCGCAACGGCAAGACCTTCTGCGCGCACCGGCCCCGACCGGTTCGCTGACCTTTTCCCTCTGGAGTAACTGACATGCCCAAGCCCACCAAGGGTCCCCGCCTCGGAGGCGGCCCCGCCCACGAGCGTCTGCTGCTGGCCAACCTGGCCTCGGCGCTGTTCACCCACAAGTCGATCACGACGACCGAGACCAAGGCCAAGCGCCTGCGCCCGCTCGCCGAGCGCATGGTCACGTTCGCCAAGCGTGGCGACCTGCACGCGCGCCGTCGCGTGCTGTCCGTCCTCGGCAACAAGGACGCCGTCCACGAGCTGTTCGCCGAGATCGCGCCGCTGGTCGCCGAGCGTGAGGGCGGTTACACCCGCATCACGAAGATCGGCAACCGCAAGGGCGACAACGCGCCGATGGCCGTGATCGAGCTCGTCCTCGAGCCGGTCAACCCGAAGCCGAAGTCGACCAAGAAGGCGGCCGCTGCCGCTCCGGTCGCCACCCCGGCCAAGGATGAGGATGCCGCCGAGGAGACCGCCACCGACGCGGTCGCCGAGGCCGACGAGGCTCAGGATGCCGCGGACGAGGTCGTCGCCGACGACGCCGCCGCCGCAGGTGCCGAGTCGCCCGAGGAGGGCGCCGCGGCCGAGGCTGCTGCCGAGGACGCCGCGAAGTAAGCACGGCTGTCGTTCGAGAAGGCCCGCACCCATCAGGGGTGCGGGCCTTCTCGTTTCGCGCCTCGGCCGGCTCCGCGCGTGCGCGCCACGCGCGTCCCAACTACAGTGGCCCGAGTGAGTGAGCCATCGCTGAGTGCACGCATCGACCAGTTCCGCCGCCGGTCCGGATCCGAGCTCGGACCGGTGCTGCCACGGCATCCGGAGGTCGCGTCGTGGCGCACCGCGACGGCCGACGACATCGACGCCATCCACGCCGTGATGGTGGCGGCGGAGCGTGTCGACCACCCGACCTGGACCACTCCGCGCGAGGACGTCGCCGACACCTTCGATCTTGCGCACATCGACCACTCCCGCGACACCGTGCTCGCGCTGGATGCCGAGGGTACGGTGATCGCGTTCGGAAGCTCCTTCCTCCACCCTTCGTGCGAGGGCGCCCTGAACGTGCACCTGTCGGGTGCGGTGCTGCCGACGCTGTGGCGCCGCGGGATCGGCAGCGCGGTGTTCGGCTGGCAGTACGCGCGCGGCCTCGAGCAACTGGCGGAGGCCGCGGGCGCGCTGCCCGACGTGCCGGGCGAAGACTGGAGCGCTCAGCTGCGGGTGTACGCCGAGGAGTCGAACCTCGGCAATCAGAGGCTCGCCGAGTCGGCGGGTCTGGCCGCCGAACGCTGGTTCGCCACGATGCTGCGGGATCTGACCGACGGTGCGCCGGAGGTGTCGCTGCCGGCCGCGGCGCGGGAGGGCGGGCTGCGCATCGTGGCGTACACGCACGATCGTGATGACGACGCCCGTCTGGCGCGCAACGATGCGTTCCGCGATCACTGGGGAAGCCTGCCGAGCCAGCCCGAGCCGTGGGCCAAGTTAGTCGGCGGCGAGTTCTTCCGTCCCGATCTGTCCCGGCTGGTCGTCGAGGCCGACGGCACCATCGCCGCTTTCTGTCTCGCGTCGGTGAACGAGGAGGACTGGGCGAGTCTGGGCGCCTCGAACTCGTACATCGACCTCATCGGTGTCGTGCGGGCGCGCCGTCGGCAGGGACTGGCTCCCGCGGTCGTCGCGGCGACGTTGCGCGCGATCGCCGATGCCGGTCTGCAGAAAGCGGTGCTCGACGTCGACACCGCGAGCCCGACGGGCGCCGACGCGCTCTACGAGGGGCTGGGCTTCGTGGCGGACGAACGGTCGGTCGCCCTGGTCGCGCACATCTGAGGCGCCCGCCGCGCACGCCCGCGGCGCCGCGGGCGGCTCAGGACGACGGTGCGGGGGCGAACGTCCGACTCGTCGCCCAGCGGATCAGCTGCACCTGGTAGCGCGTCTGCGCGCGCTGATTCGCCACGGCATCGACGGCGTGGGTGACGGTGTCGGCGTAGATGCGCCCGCCGGTCTCGCCCGGATGGATGCCGTCGCCGGCGAGCACATCGGCGTGCGGCGCGATCGCGCCGGACCAGTCGGCGATGACGACGCCGGGATGGCTCGCCGCGAACGCGGTCAGCTCGGCATTGACGCCCGGGATCCAGTCGCGGGGAGCGAACGCCGTGACCAGAACGAGCGTGCGGTCGCGACCGACGCGGTCGTAGATGTCCTGGAGGGCGTCCGAATCGACGGGGCCGTTCGTGCCGAGGCCCACGACGACGTAGTCACGCAGGGCACCCTGGTCGGAGAGCCGGTCGATGATCTTGCTGCCCGCCCACATCGAGCGCGAGACTTCGGCGTCGATCTGCACGCCGGGCAGCTCGTCGAGCAGGCCGCCGGCCGAGGCCAGCATCACCGAGTCACCGACGGCCGTCACCCGGTCGCCGCTCACGGTGACCGGTGCCGGGGGCAGCGGCTCGCCGTCGGGGCCCTGCGTCGCCGTGGCGATGGGTGTCGCCGTGGGTGCCGCGGCGCTGCCGCCCGACGGGCTGGGGGCGGCGGATGCCGCGTCGAGCGCGCGCTGGCCCGCCTCGACCACCGCCTGGCTGGAGCTGACCGGCGGGGCGGCGGCGATGGCGGCCGTCGTGCCGCCGAGCACGAGCGCCCCGACACCGACGGTCGCGATCGCGCCGAACCGCCGCGACGGCGTGGAGTGCAGGCGCGCCCACAGTGCTCGCCCCGCGCCCCGGAAGCCGAGCCGGCGCACGGGCTGTTCGAGCAGGCGGTACGAGGCCGCGGAGACGCCGAGCGTGAGGGCGGCGGCGCCGAGCCCGACGCTGACCGGCACGGATTCTTCGAGGAAGCCGCCCGTGGTCGCGAGCGCGAGCAGGACGACGATGGGCCAGTGCCACAGGTAGATGCCGTAGGAGCGCTCGCCGATCCAGCGCAGCGGCGCGACGTCGAGGGCGTGCCCGAACCAGGAGCCGGCGTGTGTCGCCGTCGCGATCGCGACCGCGGTCAGTGCACTCGCGATCGCCGGCACGAGCGGATAACGCTCCGCCCCGCCCGGCAGCGCACCGACGATGATGATGCCGATCACACTCGCCGTGCCGATGACCGCGGTCCAGGCGGGCACGACGCCGCCGATGGACGGGCGCGCGGACGCGCTCCACGCGGTGCGCCCGGCGAGCGCGAAGGCCAGTGCGACGCCGAGCAGCAGGCCGAAGGCGTGCGTATCGGTGCCGTAATACGCGCGCGTCAGGTCGACCGAGCCCGCGCCGATGCCCACGAGCTGCGCTGCCCAGGCCAGGGATGCCGCGGCCAGGACCATCGCGACGGCGGCGCGCATGCCGCGGCGTGGCAGCAGCAGGAACACGGGCAGAAGCAGCGGCCAGAGCACGTAGAACTGCTCCTCCACCGCGAGCGACCACAGGTTTCGCAGCAGCTCGGGCTGCGTCCCGGCGAAGTAGGACGCGCCGGCCGAGATCGACGCCCAGTTGGAGGAGAACGTGATCGCGCCGAGCACCTGTCGACCGAGCCCCAGCAGAACGTCCCCACCGATGAGCCAGGCGACGCTGGCGCTCACGGTGACCACCACGGCGAGGGCCGGCAGCAGCCGGCGGGCGCGGCGCGCCCAGAACGCGCCGAGGGCGATGCGGCTGGTGCGGTCGTGTTCGCGCAGCAGCAGCGACGTGATGAGGAAGCCCGAGATGACGAAGAAGACGTCGACGCCGACGAAGCCGCTCTGCAGGAGCCAGCCGGGGAACAGGTGGTACACGACCACGAGCAGCACGGCGAGCGCGCGCAGGCCGTCGAGGCCGGCGAAACGAGGGGAGGGGGAGGTCATGGCGGGCACTGGGGTTCCGAGGGGGTTCCGGGGCGGTTCCGTGGTGATTCGGAGCGAGTTCCGTGGGCCGTCTCGCCGGCCACGTCGGGTCGGTGCGAGCGGATCTTCCAGTGTACGTACCCTCCCTGAACGTCGGGCGTCGTCTACACCGACTGCTGATGACGCGCGCGCCGCGTGCGGTGCGCCAGACTGGTCGTATGGATACGGATGTGCTGGTCATCGGTGAGGCGCTCATCGACATCGTCGAGAGCGCCGAGGGCGACCGCGAGCTCGTCGGTGGCAGCCCTGCCAACGTCGCCGTGGGCCTTGCCCGGCAGGGACACGCGGTGCGTCTGCTGACCCGACTGGGGCGCGACGAGCGCGGCGCGCGGATCGCCGCCCAGATCGCCGAATCCGGCGCCGTCGTCGACGAGGAGTCATGGACGGATGCCGCGACCTCCACCGCCCGCGCACGACTGCGTCCGGACGGTTCCGCCGAGTACGAGTTCGCGATCGACTGGGCCGTTCCCGCGGCATCCCTGGACGGAACCCGTGTCGTCCACACCGGTTCGATCGCGCTCTTCCTGGAGCCGGGCGGCAGCACCGTGCTGGAGGTTCTGCGTCGCGCCGCCGACACGGGTGCCGCGCTGGTGACGCTCGACCCGAACATCCGCCCGGCGCTCGTCGGCGCGCACGAGGTCGCGCTCGCACGCTTCGCCCAGGCCGCGGCATCGGCCGATCTGGTCAAGCTGAGCGACGAGGACGCCGCGTGGCTGTACCCGGGGTTGGACGCCGACGCCGTGCTGCACCAGGTCGCCGCCTACGGGCCGCGCGTGATCGTCATGACCCGAGGCGGCGAGGGCGCCGTCGGGCTGGGGCCCGGTGGTGTGAGCGCCGTCGACGCGCTGGCTGTCACGGTCGTCGACACGATCGGTGCCGGCGACGCGTACATGGCGAGCCTCATCTCCAGCGCGCTGGACGATCCTGCGATCTTCGAGGACGCCGCCTCGTTCGCCGCGGCGCTGCGCCGTGCCGCCGTCACCGCCGGGATCACCGTCTCGCGGGCCGGTGCGAACCCGCCGACCCGTGCCGACGTGGACGAGCGTCTCGGCTGAGGCGGGTTCGCCCGCCGGGGCGGCCGGTGTCGTCGGAAAGCGCCCTCACCGCGCTGTCCGGTAGATTCTTGCGGCCGTGCCCGCGAACAGCGCTCGCCGATCTGCGTCGTCGAGGTCGGAGGTGATCTCGTCGAACGCGGCGAACAGTGCGGTGAAGCTCGAATAGAGGCCGTCCACGGGGAAGTTGCTCGCAAACATGCACCGCTGCGGGCCGAACACGTCGATCGTCTCTCTGACGATGCGCCGGATGCTGTCGGTCGTCCAGTTGTGGTCGAGTGTGCCCAGGGCCGAGATCTTCACCGTCGTGTTCGGCTCAGCCGCGAAGACCGACAGCTGGGTGCGCCAGCGGCTCAGCCCGGCGGGGGAGCGGTCGATCGGCATTCCCGCGTGGTCGAGCACAATCGCGGTGTCGCCGAATCGCGCGGCGAGCGAGGCCGCTTCGGCGAGCTGATCGGGGAAGACCTGCAGGTCGAACGACAGCCCGTGTGCGGCGAGCGCGCTGAAACCACGCAGCCAGGCGTCGTCCGTCAGGAGATCGGGCCGGTCGCGGTGGGCGTAGAAGGGGTCGGCGTGCCAGTTCAGGATGTCGCGGACACCGCGCACCGAGCTCAGCGCCGCGTGTCGGGCGATCGTCTCCTCGGCGTCGGGCGTGGCCAGGTCGACCTTGGCGACCTGCACACGGGGCACGTCTTCCGAGGCGATGATCCCGTCCACCCAGCGGCTCTCCCAGAGGGGATCCGCGGCGCCGTTCTCGACGTGGACGGATCCGACCAGGCGCATGCCGAGTGCATCCAGGCCGGCGGCGTCCGCGAGGTAGTCGGGAAGCAGGTAGTCGCGGCGGAGGGGAAGATCATCCCCGTGGTAGCGTGCCGGCGCCGTGCCCTCCAGCCAGGGGTAGGACGCCGCACTGAGCGCGCAGAGATGGTGGTGGGCATCGATCACGTCGATCACAGTGCCAGCCTCCGTGGGCCGTCGGTCTGCGCAGCTGCCCGTTCCGACACCGTCAACAGGACGGCCGAATGGTCGAGGGATCCGCGCTCGTGATGCACCGTCTCCTCGAACGCCTCGCGGATCGCGTCGGCGACGGGAAGCGTCAGATGCGCGTGCGCGGCGAGGGTGGCGACGAAGCGGAGGTCCTTGAGCTGATTGGCCGCGCTTCCTCCTCCCTCGTAGTCGTCGGCGAGCCAGCGCTCGCGCTTCTGAGCGAGGACCTCGGACGCGGCCAGGCCCCCATTCAGAACCGTCAGCAGTGCGGCACGGTCGACGCCGTACCCCTCGGCGAGGACGATGGCTTCGGAGAGCGCCGTGAGCGTCGCCGCGACCACAACCTGGTTGCATGCCTTCACGATCTCGCCGGCTCCCGGTCCGCCGGCGATGACGACGGTGCGGCCGACGCGTTCCAGGATGTGCTGTGCCCGCTCGATTGCCTCGGTGTCGCCGCCGACCATCACGCTCAGCGCTCCCGATTCGGCGCCGGCGACACCGCCGCTCAACGGCGCGTCGATCACCGACACCCCGACGTCGGCGAGACGGGCGTGCAGGCCGCGGAGCGCGAGGGGCGATACCGTGCCGTGGACCACGAGGATAGGCGAGGAGATCGCCGCCCGGGCCCAGCCGACGAGCAGTCCGTCCGGCCCGTCCAGCACCGCCTCGACGTCGTCGAGATCGGTCAGCACCGTCAGGGTGATCGGGGCAGCCGCGTCAGCGGGGGTGGCAGCCAGGCGCGCCCCCTCCGCCACCAGCCGGTCGGCTTTGGCGGCGGTGCGATTCCAGACCGTCAAGGAATCCAGATCGCGCAGCAGTCGCCGCGCGATCGGCTCGCCCATCCGGCCGAGGCCCAGGAGCGAGACGGATGGGGTCGTCATGCGGCGTCCTCCAGATCGGCCAGCAGTCCGGGATCGATGTCTTCGAGGTGTTCGCGCGGCGGTGTGTCCAGCAGCTCGCGGGCACGGGACAGATCGAGCGGGACCTCTCGACCGACGAATGCGCGCCGGCGCGGCACTTCCGGAAGCAGCCGTGACAGAGCCTCCTGCGTCGGGAGGCGCAGGTATGTCGAGGGATTGGCGACGAGGATGCCGGGCCCCGCCGGGATGTCACGCCGCAGCGCCGCGACGGTCGCGCGTGCGGCGTCTCGGACGTCGAGGTACGACCAGCCCTCCACAGCCTGTCGACGGGGATCCTCGCGGAGGGCGCGGCGGATGTGGGCGGCGAAGACGGTGCCCCCGTCCGCGTGGATGTCGCGAACGAGCGGATACCGCAGACCCACCACCTGCCCGCCGTGCCGGCGCACCGCTGCGGCCGCCGCTTGCTCGTTCGCCGCCTTGGACAGCGAGTAGGCGTCCGCAAGATCGCCGGGCTCGTCCTCGTTCCAGGGGAACGCCGACGGCAGTGCGCCGTGCGGATGTAGAGGGAGCCCGTTCGCATTGATGCTGGAGGCGTAGGCCACCCGGGCGATCCCCTCCTGCCCCGCGACCTCCAGTGCCAGGAACGTGCCGAGGGCGTTCGTGGCGTAGATCTCGGTCGGCGTGCCCTGATCCAGCCCGGCGCGGCCCGCGATGTGGACGAGCGCGTCCGCGCCCTGCAGTGTGTCGCGCAACAGCTGCTCGTCGAGGATCGACCCCGAGCGCCAGTCGACGTCGGGAGCCGCCGGCGGCTGCGGCCCCCGATCGAGCACCCTGACCTCGGCATCCTGCGCGAGCAGCTCGGTGACGATCGCGCGTCCGATGAGGCCCGCGCCGCCCGTGACCACGACGTGGACGCCGCGCAGATCGAACGTCGACATGGTCACTTTCTCTTGGCCGCGCGCGCGGCCTCCTTCGCCGACACGGTGGTGACGCTGGTGGTCTCCGGTGTTGCGGCGGGACGGTGGCCGCCCCGACGCAACACGGGCCACCCCTTGCTGCCCTGATCGAGAGCGACGGCGATGACGACCACGAGTCCGGTGACGATCTGTTCGTAGAAGCTCGGCACGTTGAGCAGCACGAGCCCGTTCGTCAGGGCGCCGAGGATCAGGGCGCCGACCAGCGTGCCCGCGATGCGGCCTTCCCCGCCCATCAGGTTCGCGCCGCCGATGACGGCCGCGGCGATCGCTGTGAGCAGGTACGGGGCGCCGGCCTCGGACTGTGCGGCGGAGATGCGGGCGACGACCACGAGGCCGGCCAGGGCGGCCAGCGTGCCGGAAATGCCGTAGACGAGGATCTTCACACGATTCACACGCACCCCCGACAGCCAGGCTGTCTCCTCGCTGCCTCCGGTGGCGATGACGTTCTGCCCGAACACGGTGCGTCGCAGCAGCAACCACGCGAGCACGGCGACGATCGCCACGACGAGGACGACGATCGGCACGCCGCCTATGTAGCTGTTGAGCAACAGGACGAAGGAGGCGGGCACGTTGTATACCGGCGTTCCGTTCGTGGCGACGTAGGCGAGGCCCTGATAGACGCTCATCGTGCCGAGCGTCGCGATGAACGGCGGCAGCTTCAGTGCGGTGATCAACACGCCGTTGGTGGCGCCGGCGAGGAAGCCCAGCACGAGTCCGATCAGCAGCGCCGGGATCGCCGGAACGCCGCCGTTGACCATGAGTGTCGCCGAGATGATGCCGGTGAGACTCGCGATCGACCCGACCGACAGGTCGATGCCGCCCGTGATGATGACGTAGGTGAGGCCGATACCGATGAGCGCGTTCACGCAGGCCGAGACGGCGATGTCGCGGAGGTTGTCGAACGCGAGGAAGTTCGGGTTCAGAATGCCGAACACCGCAAAGATGATCGCCGCCGCGATGAAGATCGCCAGCGCCTGGAAGTTGACCGGTGGTCGGGTCTGAGCGGTGCTGGTCGACACCGTGTGGGTGGTGATGGTCATGAGGTCTCCTCGGTGATGCCCATGGCGCTGGCCACGAGGCTCTGTTCGGTGATGTCGCCGCCGACGTGTTCGGAGACGAAGCGGCCGCCGCGCATGACGAGGGCGCGGTCGGCGAGGGCGATGATCTCGGGCAGGTCGGAGGAGACGACGATGATGGCGTTGCCCTCCGCGGCCAGTTTGTCGATGAGTCCGTAGATCTCCGCCTTTCCTCCCACGTCCACGCCTTTGGTGGGCTCGTCGAAGAGGAAGACGCGGGAGTCGCGGCGCAGCCACTTCGCGATGACGATCTTCTGCTGGTTTCCGCCAGAGAACTGGCGCGCCAGCAGCCGGACGTTCTTGGGGCGCAGATCCAGGGACGTGCCGAGCTCGTCCGCGACGCGGACGGCGCGACGGGGCCCGAAGAACGGGCCGCGGCCGACGATCGCGTCGGCCGCGGTGAGGGCGACGTTGGCATACGCCGGTACCTGCAGCACCAGCCCCTGCTTCTTGCGGTCCTCCGGGATGAAGGCGATGCCCGCCCGCCGGCTGTCGTTCGGGGAACGCAGCCGCAGGGCGCGTCCGGCGATCGAGATGCGCCCGGTGCAGCCGGGATCGGCACGGAAGATCGCACGGAGGAACTCCGTGCGACCCGAGCCGACGAGACCGGCAATGCCGACGACCTCGCCGCGGTGCACGGCGATGCTGTTGCGCGCGTCGCTGTCGGGGCGTCCCACCTCATCGGCGGTGAACAGCACCTCGGCGTCCCGAGCGACGGGATGAGCGCGCCGGAAATCGAGGAGCTCGCGGCCCACCATGCTGCGCACGATCTCGTCGACGCTCGTTTCCGAGATCGGCGAGCGGTACCCGATGCGGCCGTCCCGGAGCACGACGACGGTGTCCGACACCTTCATCACCTCGGGCATCTTGTGGGAGACGAAGATGACGCCGGTGCCCTTGTCGTGGGCGAGCTCGCGCACGCGGCTCAGCACCGCGTCGACGTTGTGCTCGAGCATCGAGGTGGTCGGCTCGTCCAGCGCGACGATCTTCGCGCCGAATGCGAACGCCTTCGCGATCGTGAGCGCATGGCGCTGGGCGGGGCTCAGTCGCCGAAGCGGGGACCGCGGGTTCAGTGGGAAGCCCATGGATGCCACGTCGGCGAGCGCTTGCGCGACGGCATCCCGCGACGTGCGCCGCTCGGCCGCGCTCTTTCCGAGCAGCAGGTTCTGCTCCACCGTCAGCTGGGGAACGACGGCCGGCTCTTGGTGTGCGATGACGACCCCGTCGGCGAGGGCCCGCCGGGGGGAGTACTCCCCCCGGCGGACACCGTCGACCGTGATCGACCCGCGGTCGGGAGCGAGCGCTCCGCCGAGGATGCCGAGCAGTGTGCTCTTGCCGGCGCCGTTCTCGCCCGCCAGGGTCAGCACCTCGCCCTTGCGGAGTGTGAAGCTGACGTCGTCCAGAGCGCGTACGCCCGGGAACGTCTTCCCGATGTTTCGGACCTCGAGAATGCTGTCGGTCACGGTGTCTCCTTTGACGTCGGGGTGCCGCTTACGGCATGCCCGTGGGGTACTGGGCCACGTTGGACGAGTCGACGATGAACGCGGGCACGTCCACCCAGCCCGGCACCTGCTTTCCGGCCAGCAGCCAGAGAGCCACGTCCACGCCGGTCGCGCCTTCGGTCGTCGGCCGCTCGCTCACGGTGGCAGTGTAGGTGCCGCCCTGGGCGATCAGCTTCTTGGCCTGCGGGATGCCGTCGGTGCCCACAAGGATCACCTTTCCGGTCAGCCCCTTGGCGTCGATCGCAGCCTGTACTCCGAGCGCCATCCCGTCGTTCTGCGAGTAGAAGGCCTTGATGTCCGGGTTTGCGGTGAGCATCGCGTTCGCGATGGTCTGGGCTTGGTTCGTATCCCACTTCGCGGTCTGCGACGCCACGAGGGTGAGGTTCGGATGCGTGGCGAGGCCCTCCTTGAAGCCTTTGCCGCGGTTCAGCGCGTTGGACGATCCGGGGTCGCCCTCGATCATCGCGACCTGTCCGCCGTCCGGCAGCTTCTTGGCAATGTAATCCGCCGCCGTCTTGCCGATGTCCTCGGCATCCGGGCCCACGTAGACGACACCGGGGACGGTGCCCTTCGCGTCATTGAGCACGATGGCGGGGACGCCCTTGGCGAGCGCGTCGGTGAACACCGAGTCGAGGGCGGTGGCGGAGATCGGCGACGCGAGAATCGCCGAGCACCCCTGGTTGAGGGCGCTCTTTGCCTTGTCGAGCTGCTCGGTGATCGATGACTCGTCGTTGACGGCGAACGTCTGGAACTGCACACCCAGCTCCTTCGCACGCTTCTCGAAGCCGTCGCGCTCGTATCCCCAGAACTCGTTGGCGAGCGTGCGGGTCACATAGCAGAGCTTGACGCCGGAGGGAGCGGTCGGGTCTCCTAGCGTCTTCGTCACCGTATCGACATCGGTCTTCTGGTCGGTCTGGACCAGGGAGACGATGTTCTTTCCGGAGTCCCCGGAGGCGGCTCCTCCGCCGTCGGGCGTGGCCGTGCAGCCCGCGAGGGTGAGAGCGCCTGCGAGCGTGCCGACGGCGATGAGGCTGATGCGTCGATTCATGTGAATGCCTTTCTTCGTTGAAGGGTGTTCGGGTGTGAGTGGGAGGATCAGACGGTGGCGCGGATGAGGGCTTCGGTCTCGCGCCGCAACTCGAGCGCGGTGGCGAGCGAGTCGTCGATGATCACGTCGTCCCAACTGACGCTCTCGCCTTCGGCGACGTCGTTGACGAGCTCGACGTGGTGGGCGAGTGCGACGGGCAGCAGGCGGCGGCGCACCGAGGTCTCGGCAGAGACGAGCTTGCCCCAGACGGTGTACCCGCCCTCGCCGTCGAGGAACTCGCCGGCCTTCAGGTCACGCTTCGCGGTGGCCACGACGTCGCCGTAGAAGCCGATCGGGCTCCCGGTCGCGATGCCGCGCAGGACGGCGTTGGCGATCGACATGTTCAGCTCCAGGCCGACGTAGTGGTACGGGCGGTAGAGCGCGGCGAAGCGGCCCGTCGGGTCGGGATGCCACGGATACTCCGTGAAGCACTCCGACACGTAGTCGTTCGTGGCGCGCACGACGACGAAGACGCCCTCCTGAGTGTTGAACGGGATCCACTCGCCGTCGCGGGTCACGCTCGACATCACATCGACCGAGGCCTCGTTGGCGAGCACGCCGCCCGCCGCCGCGGGGCGGCAGATCGTGGCGATCTCCTCGACGTTGCCGGGAGTGAACGTGAGGCCGTCGTCGGACGGGACCAGGCCGGCGGCGTTGGCAACGGCCGCCATCTCGATCGCGGCCTTCGTGCCGTCGCGGAAGGAGGTATGCATGTAGGGGTTCAGCTGCCCCGACTGGGTGAGCTCGTCGGAGAACTCCCAGTTCTCCCAGACGTTGTCCGGCGTCATGTGGTGGTAATGCTCGAGGTACTTCGCGCCCTTACCGGCGCACACGACGTCGAATCCGGATGTGCGTGCCCAGTCCACGAGCTCCATGATCAGTGCCGGCTGGTCTCCGTAGGCCATCGAGTAGACCACGCCGGCGGCCTCGGCGCGTGCGGCCAGTGCGGGACCGGCGAGGGCATCGGCTTCCACGGTGACCATGATGATGTGCTTACCGGTCTCGATCGCGCGCAACGCGTGGCTGATGCCGACGATGGGATTGCCGGTGGCTTCGACGATGACATCGATTTCCGCCTCGAAGAGGGCGTCGGCGCTGGAGAGGATGGTCGTGGCTCGCGAGGAGATCGCCGTCTCGATGTCGTCCACGAGGCCATCCTGCGGCCAGTCGACCAGTCCGAAGGCGCCGCGGGCGCGTTCCGTGTTGATGTCGGCGATCGCGACGACGTGGATGCCGGGGATGTTGCGGGCCTGAGCCAGGTACATGGTTCCGAAGCGACCCGCGCCGATCAGGCCGACCCGGATGGGTCGGCCGTCGGCCTCGCGCCGCTGGAGGAGGGAGTGCAGATTCACGTTCGATCGCTTTCGGTTGTGCGCGGCGAGGCAGTCGATCGCGCTGATCTCTCAGCCGACGCCATCGTCGTTCGCGGATGAAGTGGTAACGGTTACATTTTTGTACCACTTTGTGAGAGCATCGGTCAATGCCAATCTGAGAACAGCGGCAGGAACCCGATGGTGGGAGGAGGAACAGTGCGGAAGGCAGCCACCATCCGAGACGTTGCGCGCGACGCCGGTGTTTCCGTCGCCGTCGTCTCGCGTGTTCTCAACGAGGGGTCCGGTCCCGTCGCCGCCGCGACACGGGAGAAGGTGCTCGGCGCCATCGACCGACTGCACTATCAACCGCGCGCTGCAGCGCGGGAGCTGCAGGGGGCGGGCTCGACGACGCTCGGGCTCGTTCTCGCCGACCTCACCAACCCCTTCTTCGCCCGCATCGCCGACCGTGTCGTGTGGGAAGCCCGAGCGCGTGGCACCAATGTGGTCCTTCTCACCACCCAGGAGGACCCGCGTCTGGAGGCTGAGTCGATCGACGCGCTCATCAGCCGCTCGGTCGGATCGGTGATCGCCACTCCGACGACGGGCAACCCGCAGCGGTGGCTCGACCTGCAGGAGCGCGGCATCCACGTCGTTTTCGTCGATCGCGAGATCGCGGAGGTGCCCAGCGTCGACGTCGTCACGATCACGAACGCCGACTCGGCTGCCGTGGCCACCCGTCATCTGCTCGATCTCGGACACGAGCGGATCGCGCTCATCTCCGGCCCGGTCGAGACGTCGACCGGGCGCACGCGTCGGGACGGCTTCGTCTCGGCGATGGCCGCGGCGGGCCGCGCGATCGACGAGGAGCTGATCCACGCGATCCCCTTCCGCGGCGAAGCCGGCGGCGGCGCAGTCACGACGCTCATGGCGCTCGATCGGCCTCCGACCGCGCTCGTGGTCGCCAACACCGCGCAGGTGCGCTCCGCGCTGCATAGGCTGCAGCAGATCGGTGCACGCATCCCGGACGACATCAGCGTCATCGTGTTCGATGACAATCCCTGGACCGAGCTGGTCTCGCCTCCGCTGACCGTCGTTCGTCAACCCATCGACATGCTCGCCCTGCACTCCGTCGAGATCGCTGTCGCGCGTGTGCGCGGGCAGCTCGTCGATGCCCCGCAGCGCGTCGATGTGAGTGCGGAATTCGTCCGTCGTTCCAGCACCGGAGCTCCACGCCCGGACTGATCCATCCATCGAGAGAGGAAACTCCATGACCGTCGTCGTCACCGCCGTCTTCCATCCGGCGGAGGGCCGGCGCGAGGCTCTGATCGACGCCTTGCGTGAGGCGATTCCTGCTGTGCATGCCGAAGACGGCTGTCAGCTGTACGCGATCCACGATGCGGCTGATGGCACCGTCGTGATGATCGAGAAGTGGACGGATGCCGCGGCGCTCTCCGCGCATGCCTCGGGGTCGGCGGTCGCGGCGCTGAACGCGCTCGTCGGCCCGCTCGTCGCGTCCCCTACGGACGTGCTCACGATGGCGCCACTGCCCACGGGAACGACGTCGCAGGGAGCGTTGTGACCGGCGTTCCCGCCGTCGTGGTCATCATGGGTCCGTCGGGCGTGGGAAAGACCACCCTCGGCGCGACCCTCGCCGACTGCCTGGGGCGCCCGTTCATCGACGCCGACGATCTGCATCCGGCATCGAACGTCGCGAAGATGGCGGCGGGGGTGGCGCTCACCGACGAAGACCGGTGGCCGTGGCTGGATGCGGTCGCCGCTCGCGCGGCCGAACGGGCTCCGGTCGTGGTCGCGTGCTCCTCGCTGCGTCGTGCGTATCGTGACCGACTTCGAGACATCCACGTCGAGGTCGCCTTCGTCGAGCCGTTCCTGCCGCGAGAGGTCCACGAGGCGCGCGTTCGGGATCGCCGACACGCATTCATGCCGCCCGGTCTGCTGGGAAGCCAGCTGCTCACGCTGGAGTCTCTCGCCGATGACGAGCGCGGTGTCCGTGTGCTCTACACCGGCACTGCCCAGCAGGCGGCGGACACGGTCATCGCGGCCCTCTCGGGTCGGGTGACGACGGTCCCGCGCGAGGCTCAGCCGCCCGGATAGGCTGGAGGGGTGCGGCTGCGCCTCGATCTCGCCTACGACGGCACGGACTTCCGCGGGTGGGCCCGTCAACCGGGTCTACGCACCGTTCAGGGCACGCTCGAGACAGCACTGGCCCGCGTGCTCGGCGGCGATCCGCAGCTGGTCGTGGCGGGTCGAACCGACGCCGGGGTGCACGCGGCCGGGCAGGTCGCCCACCTCGATCTCACCGATCGGCAGCAGCAGCGGCTGTCGTCCAGCCGCGCCGGCACCGCCGAGGCGCTGGCTGCCCGCATCAACGGCGTGCTCGGCGCCTACCCCGACGTCGTGGTGCACCGCACCGCCGTCGCACCGGACGGTTTCGATGCGCGGTTCTCGGCCGTCTGGCGACGCTACGAGTACCGCATCGCCGATCGCATCGCCGGCTACGACCCTCTCGAGCGCGTGCGCACGACCAGCGTGAAGGCCGCGCTGGACGTGGACGCGATGGATGCCGCGGCACGGTCGCTCATCGGTCTGCACGACTTCGCGGCGTACTGCAAATGGCGGGAGGGGGCGACCACGATCCGCACCCTGCTGGAGTTCGGCTGGGGTCGAGACGATCACGGCATCCTGATCGCGCGCGTGAAAGCCGACGCGTTCTGCCACAGCATGGTGCGCGCCCTCGTCGGTGCCTGCGCGGCGGTCGGCGAAGGACGGCTGAAGATCGCCGACGTCGCCGCGATCCGCGACGGCGGGGTGCGCACGAGCGACGTGAAGGTGCTCGCGGCCCGCGGTCTCACCCTCACCGAGGTCGGTTACCCCGCCGATGACCTGCTGGGTTCCCGCGCCGCGCAGACGCGCGCACGCCGCAGCCTCGACGCCGACTGAGCCGGCCGGGTCCCGTTGTCAAGACGGAGCAGATTCCTAGGACCGCCGCTTAGGCTGAGAGCGACGGAAGGCGGGGGATGAAGGTCATCTCGTACAACCTCAACAAGCACAAGGCGATCGGCGAGCTCGGCGAGCTGGTCGAGAGCACGGGGGCCGACGTCCTCTGCCTGCAGGAGGCGGTCTCCAGCGACCTGCCGTCGCAGATCGGCGATCTGCACCTGGCCGAGGCGACGGCACGCAACCGGCTGGGACTTGCGCTGTACTACCGGCGAAGCATCTTCGATGCGCGCGAGGTGCGGGCGCTCGCGCTGAAGAAGTCGCTGCACGACCGTGTGCTCAAGCCCGCGGAGGAGCGCATGCTGGCGGTGCGCCTGCACGACATCGACCTCGGCCGCGAGGTGATCGTCGCGAGCTTCCACGCCGCTCCGCTGACCGCGCTCAACTCGCTGCGGCGCAAGCAGATCCAGGCCGCGCTGGAAGAGCTCTCCAGCCTCGGCCCCGACCTGCCGATCCTCATGGTCGGCGACTACAACTATCCGGTGTTCAAAGAGAACCTCGGCCAGCACGTGCGTGAGTCCGGATATGAGCTCACCCTGAGCGATGCCCGCACGTACACGCGCTACAAGTTCTTCCGCGGCCACTACGACTTCGCGACGAGCGTGGGGTTCGACATCGCGACGATCACGACGCTGCCGCAGGGGCGCAGCGACCACCTGCCCATTCTGATCACTGCCGAGCCGCGCGCCCTGGCCCCGCGCACCCCCTGACCCTCTTTGTCACGGCCCACGATCCTGTGGCCGTGCGGTGCCGCGGCGTAGCGTGGAGGCACCGATCCCAACGGAGGGATGAATCATGGTCGAGAAGATCGTCGTGGCTGTGACGGGGGCACCCGTCTCCGAACGTGCGGTGCGATGGGCGCTGCAGCGGGCGCAGGCCGCTCCGCCCGGCACGCAGGGCATCGAGCTGATGTCGGTGATCGGGGGAGCGCTCGGCGCCGTCGGCGAGGCGGAGCTGATCGCGCAGGCCGTCGCCGACACCGAGACCGTGCTGGAGCGCCTGGCGGCGCCGGTGCGGGATGCCGGCATCACGGTGATGACCCGGGTGGAGACCGGCAACCCCGTGTCCCGCCTCATCGACGCCAGCGTCAACGCCTCACTCCTCGTGCTGGGCAGCGATTACCGCGGACCGGGCGATGGACCGGCGCGCGGCGCCCACGGCATCCGTATCGTCGCCGGGGCCGCCTGCCCGGTCGTGGTGGTGCCCGACACGGCGCTCGTCGGTCGGCGCGGGGTCGTCGTCGGCGTCGACGGGTCGCCGGTGTCCGAGCATGCGCTGCGTTTCGCGGCGCGCGAGGCCGACCGCCTGGGCGAGCCGCTCACCGCGGTCAGTGTCTGGACTCCCATCGAGGCGCCCCGCAACGGACTGGCCGTCTACCCCGAGATGTACCTGTCGAACATGCAGGCCGCCACGGAGGAGATGCAGTCGGTGGCCCTCGCCGGGCTCGCCGTCGACTTCCCGGATCTGGTCGTCGAGCGCGTCGTCGAGCGCGGCTACCCCTCGCGAGCGATCGCCTCGCGGGGTCTGACCGCTCGCCTCGTCGTCGTGGGTACGCACGGTCGCGGGGCCCTCGCCCGCTTCCTGCTCGGCTCGATCAGCCAGGAGGTGCTGTCGCATCTTCCCGCGGTGACCGCGGTGGTGCGCTGACGCCGCGCAGCCTGCGCACAACGAGAGAGCCTTCCCGGCCGTGACCGGGAAGGCTCTCTCGTTGTCGTTCTGGCGTGCGTCAGGCGTTGGTCTCCTGGCGGTTGCGACGCACCGTGGCGGCCACGGCGACGGTCGCACCGGCGAGGACGAGAGCGCCACCGCCGACCCAGATGCCGAGCAGCGACTCGCTGTCGCCACCAGTCGAGGGCAGGGTGCCGCTGCCGCCGCCGGCCTCGGACGAGGCGCGAGCGCCGGTCGCGGAGAGCGTCCACGAGGAGCCCGCCGGCGGGGTGCCGACGATCGTCGCCGTGGCGACGCCCGACGAGTCGGCGGTCTTGGTGACCGTCGTGGAGCTGACCGCGAACTTGACCGCGGCGAGGTTGCCCGCGCCGACGCCTTCGCCCACGAGCGTGAAGGTCACGCTCGCGCCCGGCTGGAAGCCGGTCACGGGAACGGGACCGGGCGCCGTGACCGTCACGGTGACGGTGTCGGGGCCGGTCGGGGTGTAAGCCTGTGCCATTGCCGGGGCGGCGAAAACCAACCCTGCGGCGATCGCGACGGAGGCCGCGACCTTGGTGAAACGGTGCTTCATGAGTGCCTGCTTTCGAATCCGGTCTGGGGGTACCTGATGATCCGCTCGTTCCGTATATCCGGTCTTGATGCAGATGGGGGGATGGAGAGTGAAGCGGTATGGTGGTGCTGATGCTCTCCCGAGTATTCCCTAGGGGTCTGCCGGATTGCAAACTCTTGCGGTTTCCGATATGTAAATGTTTCGCGACGTGAAGGAGACCTGCCGGATGGATCGCCCCGGGAGTCGCCGCCGTGCTCTCAGCGCCGTGCTCGCCGCGCTGGTCGTCGTGATCCCGCTGGTCGGTTGCGGGCCCGCGCCATGGGCCGCCCAGGCGACGACACCCGCGCCCGCTCCCACGACCGCCGTCCCGGTTCCGACGCCGGTCTCCAACGATCTGTCGGGCGGATCGACCCAGCGCACGCTCACGGCGGGCGCGGTCTCGGCAGCCGTGAACTACTGGTCGACGTTGCGGATGGACCGCTGGACGCCGGCGGCGATCAAGCCGATCAGTCTGTCGATGGTGACGACGATCACGCCCAATGACGGGCAGAAGGTCTATCTCCAGCGCGCCACGATGACCGCGATCCCCGCGAACGCATCGCAGACGTTCGCACCGCTGGATGCCCAGGTGGATCAGTCCACCGTCTCTCCCGGATACCTGGTGCTGTCGCCCTACAGCTACTCCAACACCTTCAATGTCGGCACGGTCCCCGCCGAGGCCACCTACGTCACGGTGCAGTTCGAGTATGACTTCCTGGTGCAGACGACGCCCACCTCGACCGAATTCGCCAAGCAGACCGCGAGTGACACGCTGACGATCGCGATCGCCGCCCAGAACGGCGGCTGAACGCGCCTTCCTCAAGATCGGGTAAAGACCGTGTCGAGGTTTCCCTGATTCGCACGTCCCGCCGGTGGTCCATAGATAGCGTGTGGATCATGCTTCCCGCCCCCTCGCGTCCTCCCCGCCTCCGCGCCCTCGGCGCCGCCGCCGCGGGCCTCGTGGTGCTGACGTCCCTGACCGGCTGCACCCAGATCGCCAGCGCCTTCAACGGTCTGCAGCAGAACGCGGTGTCCACGCCTGCCCCGCGCCCGGCGGTCACCCAGGCCGTCAGCATGCCCTACGACTCGAAGTTCACCTACGACGGCTCGGTGTCGCTGTCCACCGATGTCGCCGATGGGCTCGAGGTGCGCCTGGACGTCTGGGCCGCCGATCCGAAGCGCACTCAGGAGTGGGCACCCGACAACGACCCGAACGTAGCTAACCAGCGGTGCTCCTGGCGGAACAACTGGCACACCAGAGGTTCGTCCAACCCGGTCCTCTCGTACTAGGGTCAGATCCTCTCAAATTTCCTACGCGCGCAGCGGATAGGGACCGAACTGTCTCACGACGTTCTAAACCCAGCTCGCGTACCGCTTTAATGGGCGAACAGCCCAACCCTTGGGACCTACTCCAGCCCCAGGATGCGACGAGCCGACATCGAGGTGCCAAACCATGCCGTCGATATGGACTCTTGGGCAAGATCAGCCTGTTATCCCCGAGGTACCTTTTATCCGTTGAGCGACAGCGCTTCCACAAGCCACTGCCGGATCACTAGTCCCGACTTTCGTCCCTGCTCGACCTGTCAGTCTCACAGTCAAGCTCCCTTGTGCACTTACACTCGCCACCTGATTGCCAACCAGGTTGAGGGAACCTTTGGGCGCCTCCGTTACTTTTTGGGGACTCTAGAGGATCCCCGGGACCGAGCT
>NZ_BADB01000430.1:0-4161 GCF_000333415.1 Microbacterium sp. B24
AGCTGGTCCCGGGGATCCTCTAGAGTCCCGCAGGCGGCGGACGCCGACGGCGCGCTCCCGCCGGCGCTGCACCGCACCCTGCGCGAACAGCGTCAGCTGCTCAACAGCCTCGTCGGACTCTATGCCCGCCAGAGCGGAGAGCCGCACGGAGCCGTGCATGCCGAGCTGCGCCGCATCTGCGGCGGCCCGGAGGTCGCGCGAGCGACGGTCGCGCAGCTGCAGGCGCGGATCGAGGTGCTGCGCTCGCGCGTGCGCTCCTGAGCTCTCGCCGCCGGCGCGTACACTCGCGCGCATGCCGCAGGAATACTCCTTCACGTCGCAGTGGCTCCTGCCGGTCTCGGTGGAGGAGTGCTGGGCGCGGTGCGAAGCTGCCCTGATGGCGGGCGAGGTGCCGTGGTGGCCGGCGGTGCGCCTCGAGCCGCGGAGGACCGCCCTCGCGCCGGGGGACATCGTGCATCTGCGCGTTCGCAGTCCTTGGGGCTACCGCCTGCGCGTCGTGCTCACCGTCACCGATCTCGTGCCGGCGCGGCGGCTGGCGGCGGTGAGCGAGGGAGACCTGGTCGGGAAGGGCAGTCTTCACCTCGCCCCTGCGTCGGCTCCCGCGACCGGCACGCGTCTGACCTGGGTCTGGGAGGTGTCCGCGACGCGTCGTTGGATGCGTCTGACCGCTCCCGTGCTGCGACCGGTCTTCGCGGCGGCGCACACACTGATCATGCGCCGTGGTGAGCGCGGGCTCATCGCGCATCTCACGCGCGGTTCGGACGTCCGAAAAGCTGGCAATCGCGGCGGCCGCGCTCTGCGCCGCCGCCGCCGCGGCTAGCGTGGGATCCCGTGACCACGCGTTCGGAGCCCACCTCCCGTGACCGCCGCCGCTGGGCGCGCTATCTCGCCGACGAGCGCGCGGAGGCCCAGGTCTACCGCGACCTCGCCCAGCGTCGGGAGGGCGAGGAGCGCGAGATCCTGCTGGCCCTTGCCGAAGCCGAGGGGCGCCACGAGGCGCACTGGCTCGAGCTGCTGGGCGGCGAACCGTCGCGGTTGCCGTCTCCGGGCATCGGCTCGGTGTTTCTGGGCTGGATGGCCCGGAGGTTCGGCTCGATCTTCGTGCTCGCTCTGGCGCAGAACGCGGAAGGACGCTCGCCGTACGACAGTGAACCGTTCGCCACCGCACGCATGGTCGCCGACGAGAAGATCCACCGCGAGGTCGTGCGCGGCCTGGCGGCGCGAGGACGGCGGCGGCTGTCGGGCACGTTCCGCGCGGCCGTCTTCGGCGCCAACGACGGCCTCGTCTCCAACCTCGCTCTGGTGATGGGTATCGGCGCCACCGGCGTGGGGGCGCAGTTCGTGTTGTTCAGCGGCGTCGCCGGCCTTCTCGCCGGTGCTCTGTCCATGGGCGCAGGGGAGTACGTGTCGGTGCGCTCGCAGCGGGAACTGCTGGATGCGACCGAGCCGAGCGACTACGCCGACCATGTGCTGCCGGACCTCGATCTTGATGCGAACGAGCTCGCCTTGGTCTATCGAGCGCGCGGTCTGGGTGAACGCGATGCGCACGAGCGTGCGCGCCAGATCATCGCAGCCGCCCAGACCGCCGACCGCAGCCAGCCATACCGGTTGCATCGCGCCGCCGGCGCCGATCACGAAGTGGTCGGCAGCGCTCTGGGCGCCGCCGGGTCGAGTTTCCTCTTCTTCGCGTCCGGCGCGATCATCCCGGTGCTGCCCTGGATCTTCGGGCTCAGCGGGCTCCCCGCCGTCGTCCTGGCCCTCGTGCTCGTCGGGACGGCGCTGCTGGGCACGGGAGCCATGGTGGGACTGCTCTCGGGGGCGCCGCCCCTGCGACGAGGGCTGCGGCAGCTGGCGATCGGTTTCGGGGCCGCTGCGGTGACGTACGTCCTCGGTCTGCTCTTCGGCGTCTCGGCGGGCTGAGCCCGGCACCGATTCCGCGTCTGGCTCGGAATCTGGTACTGTCGATCTTCGGTTGCGAAACCGAAAACCACCTGCGCGGGTGGCGGAATAGGTAGACGCGCTAGCTTGAGGTGCTAGTGCCCGTATAGGGCGTGGGGGTTCAAGTCCCCCCTCGCGCACAGAAGGAAAAAGGTCCCGTCAGGGGCCTTTTTCTTTTATCTCCAGACGTGTCCTCCGCTCTCGGATCGTGGCATCGGGAGCGCTAGCGTGGAGGCATGCCCTCCTCCGAACTGCCCGAGGTCGCCCGCGTCGCGCGCGACCTGATCCGCTTCGACACCACCAACTTCGGCGAGGGGCGCGCGCACGGGGAGCGAGAGGCCGCTGAGTACGTGGGCGCCTACCTCGAGGCGCTCGGCCTGCGTCCCGAGTACTACGAGCCCATCCCGCGACGCACGAACCTGAGCGTCCGCGTGCCCGGCCGCGACCGCGACAAGCCCGCCCTCGTCCTGCACGGCCACCTCGACGTGGTTCCGGCCGTCGCCGAGGACTGGAGCGTCGATCCCTTCGGCGGCGTCGTGAAGGACCGGGATGCTGTGGGGACGCGGTGCGGTGGACATGAAGGACATGGATGCCATGATCCTCACCTCCGTCGCCGATCTGCTGCGGGCGGGGGAGCAGCCCGCCCGCGATCTCATCGTCACGTTCTTCGCCGACGAGGAGAACGGCGGCGTCGAGGGCTCTCAGCTCGTCGTCCGCGACCGGCCCGAGTGGTTCGCGGGGGCGACCGAGGCCATCAGCGAGGTCGGCGGCTACTCCATCCCGGTGGGCGAGCGACGCGCGTACCTCCTGCAGGTGGGCGAGAAGGCGCTGGTCTGGCTGCGCCTTCGCGCTAGCGGCGCAGCCGGGCACGGCAGCCGCTTCCACCCGGACAACGCGGTCACGCGTCTCGCGGAGGCGGTGGCCGCGCTCGGCCGCTCGTCGTGGCCGTTGGAGCTGACCGCGACGACGCGTCAGACGGTCGACGGCCTGGCGGCGCTGTGCGGCGCCGACCCGCGCGATCCGGATGCCGTGGCGGACGCGACCGGACCGGCATCCGGCTTCCTCCGCTCCACGTTCCGCACGACGACCAACCCGACCGGTCTCGTCGCCGGCTACAAGCACAACGTGATCCCGGATGCCGCGGTCGCCACGATCGATGTGCGCACCCTTCCGGGGCAGGAAGAACGCGTGCTCGCCGAGATCCAGCGGATCGTGGGCGAGGACGTCGTCGTCGAGGTCTCGCATCGCGACATCGGGCTCGAGGTGCCCTTCGCGGGGGAGCTCGTGGACGCGATGGTCGGGGCCCTCGAGCGTCATGACCCGGGCGTCCCCGTTCTGCCGTATCTCATGGGCGGCGGGACCGACAACAAGGCGCTCGCCGAGCTCGGCATCGCCGGATACGGGTTCGCGCCGCTGCGGCTTCCCACGGATCTCGATTTCACCGGTATGTTCCACGGTGTGGACGAACGCGTCCCCATCGACGCGTTGGTCTTCGGGCAGCGCGTGCTCACCGATCTGATCCGCACGTACTGAAAGGCCCCCCATGCACCTGTTCGAGGCGATTATCCTGGGCCTGGTCCAGGGACTCACCGAGTTTCTCCCCGTCTCCTCCAGTGCCCACCTGCGCATCATGGGCGAGTTCCTCCCGTCCGCCGAAGACCCCGGCGCGACCTTCACCGCCATCACCCAGATCGGCACCGAACTCGCGGTGCTCGTCTACTTCTGGGGCAAGATCGTGCGGATCATCTCCCAGTGGGCGAAGTCGCTGACCGGCCGCGTGCCGCGCAGCGACCCCGATGCGCGCATGGGATGGATCGTCATCATCGGCACCATCCCGATCGGCATCGCCGGCTACCTCTTCCAGGACGTGATCCGCGACACGTTCCGAAACCTCTGGCTCGTGGCCACCGTTCTCATCGTCTTCGGTCTCCTGCTGGGGGCCGCCGATGCTCTCGGACGGCGCACCCGCACGGAGGAAGACCTGACCTACGGACACGGCCTCTCCCTCGGCCTCGCGCAGATGCTGGCGCTCATCCCCGGCGTCTCCCGCTCGGGGGCGACCACGACGATGGGGCTGGCGCTCGGCTACACCCGGCCCGCGGCGGCGGAAGTGGCGTTCCTGCTCGCCGTGCCCGCTGTCTTCGGCAGTGGCCTGTACGAGCTGATCCAAGCCATCAAGGATCCGGGCGACCAGGTCTACACGATGGTCGAGACCGGCGTCGC
>NZ_BADB01000429.1:0-1199 GCF_000333415.1 Microbacterium sp. B24
CCCACGAACTGCTCATCACCCACAACGCCGTGATCGCCTGGTTCGTGCGTGAGGTGCTCGATGCCCCCGACTGGCGGTGGATGACGATCAATCAGGCGCACTGCGGCCTCACCGTGCTCGCGCAGCGCAAGGGGCGTCCGTGGGCTCTCGTGACCCACAACGACCTCGCGCATCTGCCCATGGAGCTGCGCACGGGCTTGCCCGAGGTTCCCCCGGTCTGAGTCGGCAGGATGCGGCGGCCGCGTCCGGCGGGCGGTATCCGACGGCCTGCGCTCGCTGGTCGGCGTTCACAACTCCGGACACTCTCGCCGGGCTGTCGGGGCGCCCGCACCGCCGCGCGGAAACTCCGGCCGCACGTCGACGATTCTCCGGAGTTGGGAACAGTCCGCGCCGCTGGTCAGTCGTTGCGTGCGACGATCCGCGTGGCGATGCGGCGGATCTCCGCGACGATCGGCGCAAGATCGCCGTCGACCTCCGCGACGTCGTCATGCGCGTCGTCGAGCACCGCCAGCAGATCGATCGACTCGTCGCCGGCGCCGTGACGGTAGCGGGAGTGTGCCCACCGCGCGAGCTCACGCGGGCTCACCTCGTCATGAAGAACGAGGTGGCACAGTCGATGCACGACGACCGGTTCGAGGTCCGAGTGAACCGCCTCGGTGATACCCGCGTCGCCCGCTGCCCGGTCGATCAACTCGTCGACGTCGAACCGACTCGCGGTCTCATCGATCAGCGCCAGCTGCACCAGGTCGTAGCCGTCTCTGCCGGCGATCAGCGCCGCCGTCGCCGCGTCGGCGAGCAGGGTTCGTGCGCCGGGCAGATCGGCGCGCCACCAGGCGACGGCCGCCACGAGTTCGGTGACGTCGTGTTCCCCAGCGGGCATGTCGACATCCTTCCACGCGCCTCGGCCGGTCAGTCGATGCAGCCGCCCGAGCTCAGAGCACCTTGCCGTACCAGCGCGTCGCGTTGGGATTGTCGTTGTAGGGCTCGATGGCGGTGAAACCCGAGCGTGCGTAGAGCGCGCCGGCGGCTTCGAGCGTGTGGTGGGTGTCGAGTACCAGTTCGGCCGCGCCGAAGGCGCGCGCCCGCTCCTCGAGCCCGTCCAGCAGCAGCCGACCCCAGCCGCGACCGCGCGTGCGCGGCTGCAGGTAGAGGTGCTTCACCTCGTACCGCACGCCCGTCGGCGCGTCCTCGATCCGTCG
>NZ_BADB01000428.1:0-1783 GCF_000333415.1 Microbacterium sp. B24
CGGACGAGATGGCCCCGACCGCGCCGCGCGTCATCAGCGTGCAGATCCCCGTCGACAAGATCGGTGAGCTGATCGGCCCGAAGGGCAAGACGATCAACGCGATCCAGGACGAGACCGGCGCGCAGATCTCCATCGAGGAGGACGGCACCGTCTACATCGGCGCGACCGATGGCCCGTCGGCGGAGGCCGCGCGCGCTCAGGTCAACGCGATCGCCAACCCCACCAACCCGGAGGTGGGCGAGCAGTTCCTCGGAACCGTCGTCAAGCTCGCGGCGTTCGGTGCCTTCATCTCGCTGCTGCCCGGCAAGGACGGCCTGCTGCACATCAGTGAGGTGCGCAAGCTCGCCGGTGGCAAGCGCGTCGAGAACGTCGAAGACGTGCTCGGCGTCGGCCAGAAGCTGCTCGTCAAGATCACCAAGATCGACGACCGCGGCAAGCTGTCCCTTGAGCCGGTGCTCGAAGAGGCCGCCGACCAGGAAGGCCGTGCGGCGGCCAGCGAAGGCCCGGAGGCTCCCGCCGAAGGCTGAGTGCTTCGTCGCCCGGCGCTGAGGGATCCACCCTGAGCGTGCCGCGGCGGCGACCCGGACACGGATGCCCGCTTCCTCCCGTCTCGGAGGGGCGGGCATCCGTTCGTTCATCCGGTGTCCACCGGATGGGGGACACCGCCCCCGCGCACAGCGACGCCGTGACGCAAGCGTTATGGAATGTTTACCGTTCGTTGGGCTCAATGCGCGGACCGTACCCGCGTCTGCCCTACCCTCGGAACTACGCATCGGGGGGTGGGTAGACAAGAAGAGCGACACCGCATCCGCGGTTCGTGAAGGGGGTGAACGGATGGGTTACTTCGGTATCGGCGCGACACCGACGGCCGTCAGAACCGCGCCGCCCGCGCATCCCTCCGCTCCGATTCCCGTTCAGGGGGCACCCGTGGGAGCCGGCATCCGCGTTCCGCTCGGCGAGTCCGGGCTTGAGGTCTTTCCGTTCCTCCTCGGTGCCGCCGAGTTCGGCTGGCATGTCGATCTCACCGCCGCGCACGCGATTCTCGACGCGTACCACGCGCGTGGTGGCAACGCGGTGCACACGTCCGACGGATATGCGGCGGGACGCAGCGAGCACATCGTCGGGCAGTGGCTGCAGCGCCGCGGCATCCGCGACGACATCGTCGTCGCCGTTCGTGTCGGAGCCAACCCCGACCACCCCGGGCTCGGACCGGTGAACCTCATCCGCGCGGTCGAGGCGTCGCTGACGCGCCTGCATACGGACCGGATCGACCTGCTCTACCTCGACGCGCTGTCGGATGACGCGACAACCCTCGAAGACACCCTGGCGACGGTGGAATGGCTGATCGAGTCGGGAAAGGTGCGCGCCGTGGGAGCCTACGGCCACACGGCCGCCCAGCTGGTCGAAGCCCGGATTCTCGCATCGGCGGGTTACCCCCGCCTCACGGTGCTGGACGTCCCGTACAACATCCTTCGGCAGTCCGAGTTCGATGGCGATCTGCGTCTCGTGGCCAGCGCGCAGGGTATCGCCGTGACGCCCTCGCAGGCGCTCGAGCACGGCTATCTCGCCGGGGTGCACCGCGACCGTGCGCAGGTCGCGTATTCGGTACGCGGCATCCAATTGGCTGCGGCCATGAACCGCCGCGGATCGCGTACGCTGCGTGCGCTGGACCGGATCGGTGACGAACTGTCGGTGCCGCCGTCCGCCGTCGCCATCGCTTGGCTGCTGGCGCACGCGCGGTGGTCGCCCCCATCGTGAACGTCTTTTCCGGGGCCCCGTCAAA
>NZ_BADB01000427.1:0-8251 GCF_000333415.1 Microbacterium sp. B24
TTCGAGCTCGGACCCGGGGATCCTCTAGAGTCGGGCTGCCACGCGCGACATTCCCAAGGCGTCGGCGGCTTCGGTCGCCGAGAGTCCGCCGCCGTCGCGGACGGCCTGGGACACCCGTTCCAGCGACGCGGGGGACAGCCCCTTCGGCAGTCCGATCGTGCCCGTCGGACGCAGCGCCCCCAGCATCGCGTCGATCTCGGACTGGGTCGCTGCCCCCGATGTCGCGCGGGCGCGCTCGCGATATGCGCGATATTGCTCCATCCGGTCGTGGAAGGTCGCGAAGGTGAACGGCTTGACGAGGTACTGCGCCGCGCCGAGGGCGACCACCTGACGGACGACGTCGGCGTCGCGTACCGAGGTGATCGCGATGACGTCGACGTCGGCGGCGTGTGCGCGCACGTGGCGCAGGACGTCCAGGCCCGAGCCGTCGGGCATGGTCATGTCCAAAAGGACGAGGTCGATGCGCTCCCGGCCGGGCGCGTCCAGAATCGCCGAGACAGCGGCCCGCGCGCCCGCGCACTCGGCGACCACCTCGAAACCGTCGACCCGCTCGATGTACGAGCGGTGCAGCTCGAGCGTCAGCGCCTCGTCGTCGACGAGCAGGACGCCGATCATGACCGCACCGTCGGCAGGACGACGCGGAACGTCGTCGGGGAGATCTCGACGGTGATCGTCCCGCCGATCTCGTCGATGACGGCACGCACCAGCGCCAGCCCGACGCCCCGACCGTCGCTGCCGGCCGGTTTTGTCGAGAATCCTCGCTCGAACATTCGTGCACGCACCTCCTCGTCGGGGCCGTCCCCGGAGTCGGAGACGGTGAGCAGCAGTTCGTCCTCCGCCGTGCGCGACATGTGCACGCGCACCCACCGCGGCGCCGGACCGCTCGCGGCAGCGTCCAGGGCGTTGTCGATGAGGTTGCCGACCAGCGCGACCGCGTCGATCGGGCTGAGCAGCGAGCGGGGAGCGTCGGGGGCGATGTCGGTCGACCAGTCGATCCCGCGTTCCATCGCCTGCGAGGCTTTGCCGAGCAGCAGCGCCCCGACGGTGGGATCGCCCTCGGTGCGGGCCGCGACCTGGTCCACCAGCGCCTGACTCTGACGCGCCGAATCCGTCAGGATGCCGATCGCATCATCCGTGCGTCCCAGTTCGATGAGTGCAACGGCAGCGTGCATGCGATTGCCGTGCTCGTGCGTCTGTGCGCGCAGGGCCTCGCCGAGCGTGCGCATCGACTCCGCGGATGCCAGGGTGTCGCGGATGGCGCCGGCGGGGAGGTCGCCGGCGACCAACCGCGTCGCGCGGCGGGCGAGCACCGCGCCGGCGAGCCCGGCGCCGACGAGCACGAGGCCGACGGCGGCGACCACGAGCAGCCGCGGCACCACTTGCGCGGTGACCGTTCGGATCGTCACGCCGACCGAGACCCAGCCGACGAGGCGTCCGTCCGCCTCCACCGGCACGATCGTGCGCAGCGACGGTCCGAGGGTCCCGCTGAACTCTTCGGTGAGGGCTGTCGGGGTGTTCGGGATGGTGCCGATGTAGCGCTTTCCGATCTGCGCCGGGTCGCGGTGCGTCACGCGGATGCCGTCGGCATCCATGATCGTGACGAAGTCGACACCCGCGTCCGACATGACCGCCGTCGCCATCGGCTGCAGCGCCTGGCTGGCGGTGACGTCGTCGCCCTGCGCGAGGGCCGTGGAGACCTCCTCCAGGTCGGCGAGGGTAGCCGACACCGCCTGCGTCACACGCTCGGCCTCGGCGCGTGCCGTGCGCTGCGCCTCCAGCACCAGCAGTCCGGCGGTGGCCAGAGCCAGCACGAGAGCGGCGCCGGCCAGCCACAGGAAGATCCGGGACGCGGCGCTGCGTCCGATTCTTCGGGTCATGGCGTCCTCGGCGGTCGATGGCGGGTCGTCGGCCGTCCCGACGGGTATCGGAGCGGCCGCCGGGACCAATACGACCACAAGTGAACCACGAGGCAGCCGACGCTGCACTCTGTGCGTGTGGCCGCCAGCGTCGGCGCCACCCGAACAACGACCCGTTCACACCTGGAGGCGGACATGGCCCTCACATCATCTTTCAAGCTCCCCGGCTACAACTGGCGCCGCGGCAAGAGCTCGTGGGACAAGCACACCTGGCTCTACGTGGCGGTGATCATCGCGGTGGTCCTGGGCGCGGTGGTCGGCCTCGTCTGGCCGGAGTTCGCGAAGGGGCTCGAGCCGGTCGGCAAGGCCTTCGTGAACCTCATCAAGATGATGATCGCACCGATCATCTTCTGCACCATCGTCGTCGGGGTGGGATCGATCGCGAAAGCGGCGACGGTCGGCAAGATCGGGGGCCTCGCACTGCTCTACTTCCTCGTGATGTCGACCTTCGCCCTCGCGATCGGCCTCGTGGTCGGCAACATCATCCACCCGGGTGAAGGGCTGAACATGGCCGGTGCCACGTACGACGCCGGCAAGTCCGGAGAGGCCACCGACACCGTGAGCTTCCTCCTCGGGATCATCCCCACGACGTTCTTCAGCGCCTTCACCGGCCCGAGCGTCCTGCAGGTGCTCTTCATCGCGCTGTTGGTGGGCTTCGCCCTGCAGCAGCTCGGAAAGAAGGGCGAGCCGATCATGTTCGCGGTCAAGCAGCTGCAGGTGCTGGTGTTCCGCATCCTCGGAATGATCCTCTGGCTCGCTCCGATCGGCGCCTTCGGCGCGATCGCGGCGGTCGTCGGCAAGACCGGCGTCTCGGCCATCGTGAGCCTCGGCATCCTGATGATCGCCTTCTACATCACGTGCGCGGTGTTCATCATCGGCGTGCTCGGGTCGCTGCTGTACGCGGTCACCCGGGTCAACATCTTCAGCCTCATCAAGTACCTCGCGCGCGAGTACCTGCTCATCATCGGCACCAGCTCCTCCGAGTCGGCTCTGCCGCGTCTGATCGGAAAGATGGAGCACATCGGTGTGTCCAAGCCCGTCGTGGGCATCACCGTGCCCACCGGCTACTCCTTCAACCTCGACGGCACCGCGATCTACCTGACGATGGCGTCGCTGTTCATCGCGACGGGGATGGGGATGCCGATGTCGATCCCCGAGCAGATCGGCCTGCTGGTGTTCATGATCATCGCCTCCAAGGGCGCCGCGGGCGTCACCGGTGCGGGCCTGGCGACCCTCGCCGGCGGTCTGCAGGCGTTCCGCCCCGATCTGGTCAACGGTGTCGGGGTCATCGTCGGCATCGACCGCTTCATGTCCGAGGGTCGCGCGGTCACCAACTTCACCGGCAACGCGGTGGCCACTCTCCTCATCGGCACCTGGACGAAGCAGATCGACCGTGACCGCGTGCGCGATGTGCTCGCCGGCCGCATCCCCTTCGACGAGGCCACCCTCACCGGCGACGGTCACGATGGCATGTCGACCGACACCGCGGCGGTCGGCACCCAGGGGCTGGAGGAGGCGGCGATCGCCGAAGCCGAGGCGAAGCAGGAGCGTGCCCGCGAGCGCGCCGGGGTCCGCTGACCCGAACCGCCTACAGCGGCGCCGCGCCCCCGATCACGCGTCGGGGGCGCGGCGCCGTTGTGCGCGGGCCACGATCGCGTCCGCCGCCGCGCCGAGCATGATCGCCACGACGACCGAGGCGATGACCGCGGCGACGGTGCCGCCCGGGATCAGTGCGGCGACGGCCGCACCCAGCAGGGCCTGATACAGCGCCCACGCGCTCGCCGCCGGCGCCGCCAGCAGCAGGTATCGCCGCATCGGCATCCGCGAGGCGCCCGCGACGAGATTCACGGCGAGGCGGGCGAACGGGATGAAGCGGGCCGTGAACATCAACGTCGCGCCGCGGCGGTCCAAGGCGCTGCGCGCCCCGCCGAGAGCCGCCGCCACTCTCGGACCGCGCATCCAGCGCCATCGTTCGAGGCCCGCGGTGCGGCCGACGAGGTAGCAGCCGAGGTCTCCGGTCAGTGCGGCTGCCGCCGCGACGACGATGACGGCGGCGAGCGGGGGAGAGCCTTCCGCGACGGCGAGCGCCCCGAGCGTCGTGACGGCGGCTTCGCCGGGGATGACGACGAGGAAGGCGTCGCCGACGACGAGGGCGGCCATCGCGGGGAGGGCCCAGGGACTCTGGGCGAGGGCCTGCAGCCACGCGTCGGTCACGCCTTCGGAGTAGCACGCCGTCATGAACGCGCGGGGAACGGCGCGTGCGACGGTGACGTCGGGATGGCCGCCGCGGGACCGTTCGGCGAACACTGCGTTCCCGAGGCCGATTCGGCCCCGTCGCACGCGCTGCAGCCGCAACGCTGGACCCATGAGAGTCGCGTTCGTCGCCGAGTCGTTCCTGCCTCATATGAACGGGGTCACCGGTTCGGTGCTGCAGTCGGTCCGCCATCTCACCGCGAGCGGGCACGAGGCCCTCGTCGTCGCCCCGGGCGCTCCGGGCGCGCGCTCTGACCAGCAGACGCGTCTGCTGCCCTCGATGCCGCTGCCGGGCTACCCACAGGTCCGCGTGGCGCTCGGGCGCACCGGAACCCTGGCCGGCATCCTGCGCGACTACCGTCCCGACGTCGTGCACCTCGCCTCGCCGTTCGTGCTGGGCTGGCGTGCCGTTGCAGCGGCGGCGAGCCTGGACCTGCCGACCGTGGCCGTCTACCAGACCGACGTCATCGCCTACGCCAGAAAGTACGGTCTGCCGCGGGCGACGGCCCTCACCGCGGCGCATGTCGCCCGCTTGCATGCGCGTGCGACTCTCACCCTCGCCCCGTCGTCGTCGGCGCTGGCGCAGCTGCACGAGCTCGGCGTCGATCGCACCCGCCTGTGGGGTCGCGGCGTCGACACCGAGCGTTTCCACCCCGACCGCCGCAGTGACGCGTGGCGCCACTGGATCGCTCCCGGCGAGGTCATCGTCGGCTATGTCGGGCGTCTCGCCCCCGAGAAGCAGGTGGAGGATCTGGCCGCGATCGCCCGGATGCCGGGCGTGCGGCTGGTCATCGTCGGCGACGGGCCCGCGCGTGCACGGCTGGAGCGCACGCTGCCGGGCGCGGTGTTCCTCGGCCACCTCTCGGGTCTGGAGCTCGCCCAGGCGATGGCCGGCTTCGACGTCTTCGTGCACCCGGGGGAGAGCGAGACGTTCGGTCAGACGATCCAGGAGGCGCACGCCAGCGGGGTTCCCGTGGTGGCCACCGGACGTGGCGGCCCCGTCGACCTGGTCCGCTCCAGCGTGGACGGCTGGCTCTACCGGCCCGGTGATCTCGGCGATCTGCGTGAGCGCGTGCGTGACCTCGTCGGAGACGTGACCAAGCGGCGCGCCTTCGGTACGGCGGCGCGCGCCGGCGTCGAAGGACGCACCTGGCCGGCACTCGTCGACGTGCTCCACGGCTACTACCTCGAGGCGCAGCAGCTGCATGCCGCCGACGCGGCGCGCACACCGGGGCCGCACCCGGCATCCCTCGCGCCCGCGCCCTCACCCCGGTCGTGGAGCCGCGTCGTGGCGCTCGGCGACTCGCTCACCGAGGGCCTGTGCGACACGTCACGGATGCCCGAAGGCCAGTACCGCGGTTGGGCCGACCGTCTGGCGACGCTCCTTGCACAGCGGTCGTCGTCGACGGTGCGCTACGCGAACCTCGCCGTCCGTAGCCGCCGAGTAGGGGATCTCCTCGAGGAGCAGCTGCCACGGGCTCTCGAGCTCGCGCCGGATCTGACCACCGTGCTGATCGGCGCGAACGACCTCGTGTCGCATCGCGCCGATCCCGACGCGCTCGCCGATCGCCTGGACGAGGCCGTCGGCGCGCTGCGGGCCGCCGGCAGCGACGTGCTGCTCGTGACACCGTTTCTTCCCGCTCGTCGCGCATCGGGTCTGTTCGCGCGCCGGTTCGCCCGTTTCGCCGAGCGGCTGCGCGAGACGGCGTCGGCCCACGGGGCGTTCCTGCTCGACCTCGACAGCGATCCGGACGTCGGGGAACTCGAGAAGTGGGCGCACGACAAGGTGCACCTGAGCTCGCGGGGCCACCGTTTCGTCTCGTACCGCGCCGCGGAGGTGCTCGGGCTGCCCGATGTGGAAACGCTCGGGGCGCTCGATGCCGCCCTGCACGCGGAAGAGGACCGTCCGGTCTCCGGGACCTGGCTGATGCGCGACGCTCTGCCCTGGGTCTGGCGGCGCCTGCGCGGACGCACAGCGGGCGACGAGATCACCGCAAAGCACACCGACTACATCGAACTGCCGGCCGGAGGATCCACCGCGCGCACGCGCGCGGCGCAGCCGTGAGGAGCGAACGTCAGCCGCTCTTGCGTCGGAACTCCCGCTTCGTGACCGCGCCGTGGGTGCCGTGCACCGCGGAGTCGCCGTCGAGGTGGGCCTCTCCGGTGCGACGCTGCGCGTTCTTCTTGTCGAGCGCCTCCTTGAACTTGCGCTTCATCTCCTCGGATGCCGTCGTGTCGTCGGTGCTCATGGCATCAACCATACGCACGCCGAGGTGCGACTGATAGGGTTGAGCAGGTTGCCGTGGATCTTCCGCGGCATCCGGAGCAGGCCGGCAGGAAGCTGGTCCCCTGTGGTGGGTTCCCGTTCGACACGATCCGATGCGAACGGTGGCTTTCTACTGGTGGCCAGCGCTGATCGTCCCGGCGGCGCCGCACGCGGAGCCGCCGCGCGTCTGGATCTGCCTGTTCCTGCTCCTTCGCACGATCTCGTGCGCGAAACGCGCGCGCGAGTCTAAACAAAGAAGGAGAGACCTCTTGGAAGGTCCAGAAATCACCGCCGCCGAAGCCGTTCTCGACAACGGCCGATTCGGCACCCGCACGATCCGGTTCGAGACCGGACGACTGGCGCAGCAGGCACAGGGTGCCGTCGCCGCCTACCTCGACGAAGAGACCATGCTGCTGTCGGCCACGAGCGCGGGCAAGCACCCGCGTGAGGGCTTCGACTTCTTCCCGCTGACCGTCGACGTCGAAGAGCGTTCGTACGCGGCCGGCAAGATCCCGGGATCGTTCTTCCGCCGCGAGGGCCGTCCCTCCACCGAGGCGATCCTCGTGTGCCGCCTCATCGACCGGCCGCTGCGCCCGTCGTTCGTGGATGGCCTGCGCAACGAGGTCCAGATCGTCGTCACCGTCCTGAGCATCGCCCCGGGCGAGTTCTACGACGCGCTGGCGATCAACGCGGCATCGCTGTCGACGCAGATCTCCGGCCTGCCGTTCTCCGGCCCCATCGCCGGCGTCCGTCTCGCGCTCATCCCGGGCCACGGCGAGCACGCCGACCAGTGGGTCGCGTTCCCGACGGCCGCTCAGGTCGAGGAGGCCGTGTTCGACCTGATGGTCGCCGGTCGCGTCCTCGAGGACGGCGACGTCGCGATCATGATGGTCGAGGCGGAGGCCACCGAGAACAGCTGGAACCTCATCAAGGCCGGCGCGGTCAAGCCCAGCGAGGAGATCGTCGCGCAGGGTCTGGAGGCCTCCAAGCCCTTCATCAAGGAGCTCGTCGCGGCGCAGAACGTCGTGGCGAACACCGCGGCGAAGGAGATCCAGCCCTACCCGGTCTTCCCGGCGTACGCGAAGGAGACCTATGACTTCGTCGCCGGTCGTGCCTACGACCGCCTCGTGCCGGTGTACCAGATCGCCGACAAGATCGAGCGTCAGAACGCCGACGATGCCGTGAAGGACGACGTCAAGGCGCAGCTGGTCGCCGCCGTCGAGGCGGGCGAGCTGCCCGAGAGCGCGCTGGCCGAGTTCGGCGGCGCGTACAAGTCGGTCACCAAGCTCATCGTGCGCAGCCGCATCCTCACCGAGGGTGTGCGCATCGACGGCCGTGGCCTGGCGGACATCCGTCCGCTGGATGCCGAGGTGCAGGTCATCCCGCGCGTGCACGGTTCGGCGATCTTCCAGCGCGGCGAGACCCAGATCCTGGGTGTCACCACGCTGAACATGCTGAAGATGGAGCAGCAGATCGACTCGCTGTCGCCCACGACGAGCAAGCGGTACATGCACCACTACAACTTCCCGCCGTACTCGACCGGTGAGACCGGCCGCGTGGGCTCGCCGAAGCGTCGTGAGATCGGGCACGGCTTCCTCGCCGAGCGCGCCCTCGTGCCGGTGCTGCCCAGCCGCGAGGAGTTCCCCTACGCGATCCGTCAGGTCTCCGAGGCTCTCGGCTCCAACGGCTCGACGTCGATGGGCTCGGTCTGCGCCTCGACGCTGTCGCTGCTCAACGCGGGTGTGCCGCTGCGCGCCCCCGTGGCCGGCATCGCGATGGGCCTGACTCTAGAGGATCCCCGGGACCGAGCTCGAAT
>NZ_BADB01000426.1:0-1496 GCF_000333415.1 Microbacterium sp. B24
AGCTCGGTCCCGGGGATCCTCTAGAGTCGGGCGATGCCGATCAGCGATGCATTGTCGGCTTTGGCGGCCACGAGCGCCGGATTCTTGTCGTCGCCGGCGGCGGCCGCGACGATCGCCGGGTCGATGAAGTAGCTGCTCGACAGGTAGGTGCTGAACACGAAGGTGGTCACGACCGCGTTGAACGCAGCCGAGCCCCAGTCCCACAGTGCCCATGCGCGCACGCCGCGCCGGTCGGCCGCAATCGCGCGTGCTCCGGTGGCGGCGAGGGAGTCGGGCGCGGGCTGGTCGGGCAGTGACATGTTCGTCACGGTATGTCCCTTCGGTGAACACCGGGTGGCGCGTCGTCGCGCGTGCAGGTCACGTTACTCGCGGCATCCCGCCGTTCTGCGCTAAGGAGCGGGGTGGCGAGCCGCGGCATCCGCTGGGGCGTGTCCCACTTACTGCTGTCCACGGAGGCCAGAAGGGACAGCAAGTGGGACGCTCTGCGCCGCAAATGGGACAAGGGATGTCGCAAGTGGGACAAGGCGCGCGATCGAAAGTTGAGCCGATTCATATCAACTTGCGTTTGACACCCGGAAGCGCCGCGGCTATCGTGGAAGTCATTGAAGTTGAGCCGTTAAGACTCAACCCCGCAGACTTCTCAGAGCCGTTTCACGAAAGGGAACAGACATGGCACGTGCAGTGGGTATCGACCTCGGGACGACGAACTCCGTCGTCTCCGTCCTCGAGGGCGGCGAGCCGAAGGTCATCGCCAACGCCGAGGGCTTCCGCACCACCCCCTCGGTGGTCGCCTTCACGAAGGATGGCGAGGTGCTCGTCGGCGAGACCGCCAAGCGCCAGGCCGTCACCAACGTCGACCGCACCCTCTCCTCCGTCAAGCGCCACATGGGCACCGACTGGAAGACGCAGGCGATCGACGGCAAGCAGTACACGCCGCAGGAGATCTCCGCGCGCATCCTCCAGAAGCTCAAGCGCGACGCCGAGGAGTACCTGGGCGACAGCGTGACTGACGCGGTCATCACCGTCCCCGCCTACTTCAACGACGCCGAGCGTCAGGCGACCAAGGATGCCGGTGAGATCGCGGGCCTGAACGTCCTGCGCATCATCAACGAGCCGACCGCCGCGGCCCTCGCCTACGGCCTCGACAAGGGCAAGGAAGACGAGCTCATCCTGGTCTTCGACCTCGGCGGCGGCACGTTCGACGTGTCCCTGCTCGAGGTGGGCAAGGACGACGACTTCTCCACCATCCAGGTGCGCGCCACGGCCGGTGACAACCGCCTCGGCGGCGACGACTGGGACCAGCGCGTCGTCGACTACCTCATCAAGCAGTTCAAGGACACCACGGGCGTCGACGTCTCGGGCGACAAGATCGCCCTGCAGCGTCTGAAGGAGGCGGCCGAGCAGGCGAAGAAGGAGCTCTCCAGCTCCAGCAGCACCTCCATCAACCTGCCGTACCTCTCGCTGACCGATTCGGGCCCCGTGTCGCTGTCCGAGAC
>NZ_BADB01000425.1:0-2619 GCF_000333415.1 Microbacterium sp. B24
GAGCTCGGTCCCGGGGATCCTCTAGAGTCATCGTCGTCGGTACGCCCGGTCGCATCATGGACCACCTCGACAAGGGCACGCTCGACCTCTCCGAACTGCGCTTCCTCGTGCTCGACGAGGCCGACGAGATGCTGAAGATGGGCTTCGCCGAGGATGTCGAGACGATCCTCGCCGACACCCCCGCCGGCAAGCAGGTCGCACTCTTCTCCGCGACCATGCCTGCGCAGATCCGCCGCCTCGCCGGCACGTATCTGAAGGATGCCGAGGAGATCAACGTCAAGGCGAAGACCTCGACCGCGACGAACATCACGCAGCGCTACCTGATCGTGTCGTATCCGCAGAAGGTCGACGCGCTCACCCGCATCCTCGAGGTCGAGAACTTCGAGGGCATGATCGTCTTCACCCGCACCAAGAACGAGACCGAGACCCTCGCCGAGAAGCTGCGCGCCCGCGGGTACGCGGCTGCCGCCATCAACGGCGACGTCGCGCAGGCGCAACGCGAGCGGACGGTCAATCAGCTCAAGGACGGCAAGCTCGACATCCTGGTCGCGACCGATGTCGCCGCGCGTGGCCTCGACGTCGAGCGCATCAGCCACGTCGTCAACTTCGATCTGCCCATCGACACCGAGTCGTACGTGCACCGCATCGGCCGCACCGGCCGCGCGGGCCGCTCGGGCGACGCGATCAGCTTCGTGACGCCGCGCGAGCGCCGCATGCTGGCGTCGATCGAGAAGGCGACGCGTCAGCCCCTCACCGAGATGGCGCTGCCCAGTGCCGACGACGTCAACGCGACGCGTCTGACCCGCTTCGACGACGCCATCACGGCGGCGCTCGCCGAGACCGAGCGTATCGACCGCTTCCGCGACATCATCAACCACTACGTCACCCACCACGACGTGCCCGAGGCGGATGTCGCGGCGGCGCTCGCCGTCGTCGCACAGGGGGAGACCCCGCTGCTGCTGGACGAGGACCCGCCCGCTCCGGCGCGCCGCGAACGGTTCGAGCGCGACGATCGCGGACGCGACCGCAGCGACCGCGACGACCGGCCCCGCCGCGACGATCGCCGTCGCTCGGGAGGCCCGACCGCGACCTACCGCATCGAGGTCGGTCGTCGGCACAAGGTCGAGCCGCGTCAGATCGTGGGAGCGCTCGCCAATGAAGGCGGTCTTCGCCGTGAGGACTTCGGCGCGATCCAGATCCGTCCCGACTTCTCGCTGGTCGAACTGCCCGCCGACCTTCCCCGCGAGACGCTCCAGCGGCTGGAGGGCACCCGCATCAGCGGTCGCCTGATCGAGATCAAGCCCGACCGCTTCCAGCGCTCCGCCAAGCGTCCGGACCGCGACCGTGACGACCGCGGCGATCGGCGCCCGCGCCGCGATTGAGCGCGTCGCGGCATCCGGGCCGGGTCCTGCGTTTCGACTCGCTGCGCTCGCTCAATGGCCAGTGGGACTCCGCCCGCGTCGAGAAGCCTGAGTCAGCTCAGCGGATCTCGACCTGAGCGGTCTTGACGGGCAGCATGAGCAGCAGTCCCGCGAGCAGGATGAGAACGATGCCCAGGATGCCGAGGCGCGTGTCGCCGCTGAGGCTGACGAAGAGTGCGAACAGGCCGGGTGCCAGGAACGACACCGCGCGTCCGGTGGTGGCGTAGAGCCCGAAGATCTCGCCCTCGCGCCCTTCCGGAGTGATGCGGGCCAAGAACGATCGCGATGCCGATTGCACCGGGCCGACGAACATGCAGAGCACGAGCCCCACGATCCAGAAGCCGAGCTGACCGCTGCCGATGACCAGCACGGCCAGGCCCGCGACGACGAGCCCGATGAGCGACGTGAGGATCACGTTCTTCGGTCCGAAGCGGTCGTCGAGTCGGCCGGCGAAGATCGTCGAGATGCCGGCCACGACGTTGGCGGCGACGGCGAAGTAGAGCACCTGCGTCGACGTGAAGCCGAACACCTGCGCGGCGATGATCGCGCCGAAGGTGAAGACGCCGGCGAGGCCGTCGCGGAAGACGGCGCTGGAGAGCAGGAACAGGAGCACCTGGCGGTTGCCGTGCCAGAGGCCACGCAGCGTCTGCCACAGCAGCACGTAGGAGCGGAAGAATCCGACCTTCACCCGACGATCGGATGCCGGGATCTCCGGCACCCGCACGAGCACCGGGATCGCGAAGACGCCGAACCACACGGCTGACGCGAGGACGGCCAGGCGGATGTGCAGCCCGCCCTCGGTGGTGATGCCGAGGGGGCCGGGGCTCGAGGAGAGCCCGATGAAGCCGACGAGCAGGATGAGCAGCAGGACGATGCCGCCGACGTAGCCCATGCCCCAGCCGAACCCGGAGACGCGCCCCATCGTCTGACGGGTGGAGACCTGCACGAGCATGGCGTTGTAGTTCACGCTCGCGAACTCGAAGAACACGTTGCCGACGGCCAGCAGCGTGGCGCCGAGCACGAGATAGCCCGGCGCGCCGTCGACGAACACCATTGCCGCCATCGCGAGCACCACGACGCCGGTGTTGATCCCGAGCCAGAGCTTGCGTCGACCGGATCCGTCGGAGCGCTGCCCGAGGACCGGGGCGAGGAGCGCGACGAGGATGACTCTAGAGGATCCCCGGGACCGAGCTCGAAT